>JANNWX010000140.1:0-5077 GCA_031409315.1 Sphingomonadales bacterium
TGCTCCTGCGCCACCCCGGGCAGGAAGCCAGGCACATCCACAAACGTGATAATCGGAATCTCAAATGCATCGCAAAAGCGTACGAACCTTGCCGCTTTCTTTGATGAATTGATATCAAGGCACCCCGCGAGCACCATCGGCTGGTTCGCAACTACGCCAACCGTGCGCCCCTCCATGCGGCCAAAACCGATCAGTATATTGCCCGCGTGGGCCGGTTGCACCTCAAAGAAATCGCCTTCGTCGACCGTTTTGCGGATCACTTCGTGCATATCATAAGGCTGATTAGCATTGGCCGGGATCAGCATGTCGAGGCTGGGTTCCAACCTGTCCCATTCATCTGCCGTTGGCCGTTCGGGCACCGGCGTGCGGTTATTCTCTGGCAGGAAGTCAAAGAAATCCCGTGCCGCCAACAGCGCCTCTATGTCATTTTCGAAGGCATTATCCGCCACGCCCGACTTGGTCGTATGCGTGATTGCACCACCCAGTTCCTCCTGTGTAACGATTTCGTTGGTTACGGTTTTAACGACGTCCGGGCCTGTGACGAACATATAGCTCGAATCCTTCACCATGAAGATGAAGTCGGTCATCGCAGGGGAATAAACTGCGCCGCCCGCGCACGGCCCCATGATGAGGCTCAACTGCGGGATCACGCCTGACGCGAGCACGTTGCGTTGGAACACTTCGGCATAGCCGCCGAGCGAAGCCACACCCTCCTGAATGCGCGCGCCGCCGCTATCATTGATGCCGATGACCGGCGCACCAACCTTCATCGCATTGTCCATCACTTTGCAGATTTTCTTGGCATGCGCATGAGATAGCGACCCACCGAACACGGTAAAATCCTGGCTGAACACATAGACCAAACGGCCATTGATAGTGCCGCTGCCCGTGACGACGCCGTCGCCGGGTATCTTGGTAAGTTCCATACCGAAATCGGTGCAATCATGCTCAACATAGGCGTCGAGTTCTTCAAACGAACCCTCATCAAGCAGGATGTGGAGCCGCTCCCGCGCGGTCAACCTTCCCTTGGCATGCTGGGCGTCGATGCGTTTCTGGCCACCACCCATTTTGGCAGCGGCGCGACGCATTTCGAGTTCGGCGATATTTGAAGACATGCATAACCCCCAAAGGTTGTCCCAAAAGTAAGACCTAACGCCATTATTTTGGCGAAGTCCAATGCAAATGTGCAAAGTTGCAAAGTTATTATTTGCAAACTATAGGTTTCTCGTAGAGGGAGAAGGTTATGAAACGCCGTATCTTTGCCGGCCAAAGGCTCCGCCAGCTTCGCGATTCCCGCGCATTCAATCAGATGGATATGGCCACGCGCCTCGGTATTTCGGTGTCCTATCTTTCGCAGCTTGAACATGATGATCGCCCGCTGACCGCGCCAGTACTGGCTGCCCTTGCCAGCCAATTCCCTCTCGATTGGGAGGATTTTGAAGAGGATGCCGCAACCCGAAGGTTTGCTGCACTGCGTGAAGCTGCGGCTGATCCGCTCTTCGCCGATCAGCTGTCACCCGATCAACTCACCCGCATCGCTGAGCAGCAACCAGCACTGGCGGACCAGTTCATCGTGCTGCACTCTGCCTATAGGCGGTCTGGCCAGCGACTCCAGATTGTTGATGAAGCCCTGTCAAACGACAGCGCGGGCGGCGGACGATTGCCGTGGGAGGAGGTGCGTGACTGGTTCCATGATGCAGGTAATTATGTTGACCATATCGACCGCGCTGCCGAAACGCTGGCATCCGGACTGTGTGGCAAACGATCATCCCCAAGCATTGATGCGTTGGAACGCTATTTGCGGGAAAACCTTGCCATTTCCCTCGTGTATGAAAGCGCCAGCGGCCTGCGCGCGTTTGACCCGGTGATGAGCCATCTGGTCATCGATCAAAGCCAGCCCACCGAAAGCCAGCGGTTTCAACTGGCCTACCAATTGGCTGCGGTCGCGCTGAAGGACGAAATCTCGTCGGTGATTGAGGCAACGCATTTACGCACGGCGGCAGCCCGGCAATTACTGTTTGTAGGGCTGGCCAATTATGCGGCTGGCGCGCTTTTGATGCCATACACTCGATTTCGGGGCGAAGCGCGTCATGTGCGCCATGATATTGACCGGCTTCGCCAATCGTTCGGCGTCAGTTTTGAACAGGCCTGCCACCGGCTATCGACCCTGCAGCGCCCCGGTGTGCGCGGCGTGCCGTTCTTTTTCTGTCGCGTTGATATGGCGGGCAACATCACCAAGCGGCATTCGGCCACCCGCCTGCAATTTGCCCGCTTTGGCGGCGCATGCCCGCTCTGGATCGTTCATGAGGCGGTGGCGATCCCGGACCGCATATTGGTGCAACTGGCTGAGACGCCCGACGGGGTGCGTTATGTGTCGATGGCAAAGGGTCTGGTGAAACCGTCGGGCAGCTATGATCGCAGCCCGCGCCGCTATGCCGTGGCACTGGGCTGTGAGGCCGAACATGCCCATGAATTCATCTATGCCGACGGGCTGGACGTTACCGCCCCAACCACTGCAACGCGCATCGGCATTTCCTGTCGCCTTTGCCCCCGCCCCGACTGCGATCAGCGCGCCTTCCCGCCCAGCGATCGGGACATCATCGTCGACCCCGACCGGCGCCTAGTGGTGCCGTATAGTATCAGTTAGACCTTCACGACCCCGTGCTCGATCAGGCTGCGGGCGGCATCCAAGATCGATTCTTCGGCAGGCCGCGTTTCCCAACCCAACACATCTTTGGCGTGGCGCGCATCCATAATGCGGGCTTTTCCAAGTTCGCCGATAACTTGCTTGATCAATGGGTCAAACAGGGCCGACAATTTGACCAGAAAGTCAGGTAATTTACGGGTTGGAACTTTGCGTCCCTGTGCGCCGAGGCTGGATTTGAGGATGTGAGCCATTTCAATCATCTTTACAGTCCGGCCCGACGCGATGAACCGTTCACCTGCCATATTCGGTGCAGTGAGCGCGCGAACATGCAGATCGGCAACATCACGCACATCGACAATCCCGAAAGCAAGATCAGGGCAACCCGGAAGCGACCCCTCCACCATCTTTTTGACCGCCTCCAGCGATGCCGAGAAATCAGGGCTTAAAATCGGCCCCAGAACCAACGAGGGGTTAACAGAGGCATATTCGATATCTCCACCTTCCGCCGCAACCCAATCCCGCACGGCGCGTTCAGCAATCGTCTTAGATTTTGGATAGGCATAGGTATCCGGGCTATCGACGACCGACCAGTCTGCCTCGGTAAACGACTGTTTCACCTTGCCGTGACCATAGGCAATGGCGGCCACCGACGACGTCATTACAAACCGCTTAACGCCCGCCACCTTTGCCGCCCGCAATGCGCGCAACGCGCCGTCACGGGCCGGAATGATCAAATCATCATCACTTCTAGGTTTTTCGATCGGCAGTGGCGAAGCAATATGTGCAACGTGACTACATCCGGTTGCCGCCTCAACCCAACCCGCGTCTTCCATCAGATCAGCGGCGAAGAATTTAAGCTTATTGTTATCAACCGCTAGAATATCCCGAACAGACTGTTCCTTGGCCAAATTCCGTATGGTGGTGTGCACCATCCAGCCTTCTGCCACCAATTGGCGGATTAGAAAGCCCGCAATGTAGCCGCTCCCCCCTGATACAAGCACCGTTCCAGCCATTTTACCCTCCTGAATTACCACAGGAATCTAGTGGCGATTTGCAACTTGAGCAAGCACTTGCGCACCGTCGTCCAAGCTGCAAAATGGGCGCGTCAACAGGAGAGCGCCGGTGGCTGATCAGGACCTTTTTCCAGTACCCTCAGAATGGGCGAAAAAGGCGCGCGTCAATGCCAAGAAATACGCCGAGCTATACGGCAGGGCACTTGGCGATCCCGGCTCGTTCTGGCTGGAACAGGCCCGGCGTCTCGATTGGATCAAGCGCCCCGAAATCGCCGGAGACTGGTCGTTCAAAGAAGCCGATTTCCGGATAAGCTGGTTTTCGGATGGCAAGATCAACGCCAGCGCAAATTGCCTTGATCGCCATTTGAAGGAACGGGGCGATACGGTTGCGATCATCTGGGAGCCTGACGACCCATCTGAGGAGCCACGGCGCTTCACCTATCGCCAATTGCACGCTGAAGTCTGCCGCTTTGCCAATGTATTGAAGGCGCAGGGCGTGGTGAAAGGCGACCGCGTTACTATTTATATGCCGATGATCCCCGAAGCCGCCTTTGCCATTTTGGCCTGCGCGCGGATTGGCGCGATCCATTCAGTGGTTTTTGGCGGATTTTCGCCGGATTCACTCGCGGGTCGGATACAGGATTGTGATTCAAGCTGCGTAGTTACTGCCGACGAAGGCCGTCGCGGCGGCAAGGCGGTGGCACTTAAGACCAATGTTGACGCAGCGGCGCTGCAATGCCCGGGCCTGAAAACCGTCATCACCGTGAAGGCAACCGGAGCTGACGTCCCAATGACCGAAGGGCGTGACATCTGGTATCATGAGGCCGCAGCTAGCGTTGACGCGATCTGCTCGCCAGAAGTGATGGGTGCCGAAGACCCCCTTTTCATCCTTTACACGTCGGGCAGCACCGGAATGCCAAAGGGCGTGATGCACACAACCGGCGGTTATCTGCTGTGGGCCAGCCTGACCCACGAACTTTGTTTCGATTACCGACCGGGGCAGATTTACTGGTGCGCGGCCGATATCGGCTGGGTGACCGGGCATAGTTATATCCTCTACGGCCCGTTGGCGAACGGCGCGACCACGCTGATGTATGAAGGGGTGCCAAATTGGCCGAGCCCGAGCCGTATTTGGGAAGTGGTTGACAGGCATCAGGTTGAAATTCTGTATACCGCACCAACAGCACTGCGCGCCTTGATGCGCGAAGGCGATGATTGGGTGAAAAAAACATCGCGCAAGTCATTGAAACTCCTTGGAACTGTCGGCGAGCCGATAAATCCGGAAGCGTGGCGCTGGTATCATCATGTTGTCGGTGAAGACCGCTGCCCGATTGTCGATACCTGGTGGCAGACAGAGACTGGTGCCGCCATGATTGCACCGATGCCAGGCGCGACAGACCTCAAACCCGGCAGCGCG
>JANNWX010000141.1:0-4668 GCA_031409315.1 Sphingomonadales bacterium
TCCATTCGTCCAGCCTAGCACATACTCGACGCTTAGTCGACGCTTAGTCGACAACTCATTTGCTAGTGAGCTGATCGGTATGTGAGGCGCTTACCGCTGACGCCGCGAAGCGCCGCCCGCGCTCTATCGCCATCATTGCAACCAAGCGCCGCACGGTTGTTATACCGAAACTCGAACTCAGCCAGATAACGGTGCAAATGGCGCTCTTGGCAATGCTGATAAACGCCCTTCATGCCCCGCTTGAATATGCTGAAATAGCCCTCAATCGTGTTGGTATGGATTTCAGGAATTTCATAATCGACATATTGTCCGGCGCTATGGTTGGTCGTGCCGTGACCGGCAAAGTGATCGCCAATCTTGGTGTAAATCCGGCTTTCGTCGGTCATGACAAGTGCCTCTTTGGCGACATTGGCTTTGACAATCGGCATGACAGTAGCGGCGGTTACATCGTCCACAACCATCGTGCGAGCCTGTCCCGTGTCGCGATCTAGCAGCGCCAGAACTTTCATCTTGTGATGATAGGCGCGCTTGACGGGGACGCCAGCCTTGCGACCAATGAAGGTTTCATCAACCTCAACAATACCGCCGCCCTGCCCAAACGCGGATAGATCGCCAGACGCCATTGCTTCCCGAATGCGATGCTCCAAAAACCAAGCCGTTTTATAGGTGATTTCAAGAGTGCGGTGCAGTTGATGCGCGCTGATACCTTTCTTGCTCGCGGTCATAAGGTAGATCGCTTGCAACCATTTGGTCATGGGCAGGTGGCTATCCTCGAATATCGTGCCAACCTTGACCGTGAACTGGCGGCGGCATTGACCGCAGAATTTCAGGCCGTTGCGGATTTTCTTTTCAGGATTGGCTTTGATTGCCGATATGCGCTCGCAACCGCCACAGTGAGGGCATACCGGACCGTCTGCCCATAGTTCCGCCTCGACAAACGCGAAGGCGGCGGCTTCATCATGGAATTGGGGCTGGCTTAGAACGGACATTGGCTGGCTTCCTTATGATTGAAAACTAGGCAATTCCGTTGCATTTGTCAAGTATATAATCGCCTTATTTTTAGTGGATTATTTATTGTAACTACATCGCATCCAATTTTTGCTCAAACAATTGGGCCTATTGTTCCTTTGGTTGGTCGAACTAGTGCGGGATTCTTTGATCCGATTTATTCAAGGCAGCAAGACAGGCAGCATCTCGGAGTTGATATCTCCGGCAAAGCCGGTTCGACTGTTTTTTCCCCTTTAGATGGTGTTGTTATAACAAATTTAACGGGCGCCAAAGATGTTATGCAAGCCTATTTGGTAATTCGTGGAGTGAATGGGGAAGACCATGTTTTGGGTCACATTTCTAGCTCACTTAAAGTTGGATCCAATGTGAAGAGTGGAGAAAAAGTTGGAAAAGTACGTGAATGGCCAAACAACAGCCATCTCCATTGGGGAATAAACAAGAAGGGAGTCTCGTCCGCAATGAGCGGGGATTGGGGATGGGGTAGAGCGCCGGTTAAAGCAACACGGAGTCAAGCAGAGAAAAAAGGGTGGGTCGCTTTTTAGATGTTTGCTTAATCGAGATTCGAAAAAGCATCTTGGCTGTGCGTTGAATTTCACTCCTAAACCCCCTCTGCCACCAGCGTCTTGGCGGCAGGGCTGGTCCAATCCATGGATCCGGAATAACGCCAGACTTCCTTGCCTTGTGCGTCATACAGGATTGTCGTTGGCAGGGTGCCGCCACCGATGGCGAAACTCATGTCGGCTTTCTGGTCGAGATAGGGTTTGAGCAAGGCAAAGCCCTGATCCTTCCACCAGGCGTCAACGGCAGGGCGGCCTTTCATATCCTGGCTGATCGCGATGACTTGCAGGCGCGCGACCTCCTGACTGGCGAGTTTTTCCAGAGTTGGCATTTCGGCAATGCACGGGCCGCACCATGTGGCCCACAGGTTGACCAGAACCGGTTCGCCTTTGAAATTGGCGAGGGTCACCGTGTCGCCACCCGGCGCAAGGAAGGGAATGTTGGACATCGCTTCGCCCTGATGCGTGCGATCAACCACCCCGACGGGGGCGGGTTCGGGCAAAGCCGGTGCCGTTACAATGTCAGCCTTGGGTTGCGGTGCGAGGGCGGATTGCTTATCGCAGCCGCCAAGCAGCATCGAAAAACCAAGGAACGGGACGATTAACGAACGCACGACAGATTCCAACTCCATGTGGGGCGGGCGCTTTGCAGAAGGCCCGGCGGCGGTAATGCGTGAGATAAATGCTTCTATCCCGTTCGACAAGCGTCTCTGGCAGCAGGATATTGCCGCGTCAAAGGCGCATGTGGCGATGCTGGGCGCATGCGGGATAGTTTCAGCGCAGGATGCGACGGCGATCAACGCCGGGCTGGACCTTATTGCGGAGGATTATGCCGCGAACGGGGTGCCAGAAGATCTGGCACTTGAAGATATCCATATGGCAACCGAGGCGCGGCTAGCGGAGCTGATTGGTCCGGTTGCGGGGCGTCTGCACACCGCCCGGTCCCGTAATGATCAGGTGGCGACCGATTTCAAATTATGGGTCCGTGACGCTATGGACGCGGTGGACTCAGGGCTTGGCGCGTTGCAGGGTGCGCTTGTCGTGCGGGCCGATGAGTATGCCGAGGCGGTGATGCCGGGCTTCACCCATTTGCAAAGCGCACAGCCGGTGACGCTTGGTCACCATCTGATGGCCTGGTATGAAATGATCCGGCGGGATCGGTCCCGCTTTGCCGATGCGCGGGCGCGGCTGAACGAATGTCCGCTGGGCGCGGCGGCGCTGGCAGGTACGGGATTTCCGATTGACCGGGTGATGACGGCGGCGGCGCTTGGCTTTTCCAAGCCGACCAACAACAGCCTCGACAGTGTATCCGACCGGGATTTCGCGCTCGACTATCTGATGGCCGCAAGCCAGTGCGCACTGCACCTGTCTCGAATGGCCGAAGAGATTGTCATCTGGGCGAGCCAGCCGTTCGGTTTCATCGCCCTGCCCGACGCATGGTCCACGGGTTCGTCGATCATGCCACAGAAGCGCAACCCCGATGCCGCAGAACTGGTGCGCGGACATGCCGGGCGGATCGCGGGTTGCCTGACCGCTTTGATGATGACCATGAAGGGCCTGCCTTTGGCTTATTCAAAGGATATGCAAGACGACAAGCCACCGGTGTTTGAGGCCCATGACCTGTTGGCGCTGTCGGTTGCTGCGATGACCGGCATGGTTGAAACACTGACGTTCCGGGCAGATCGGATGCGTGCGCTGGCCGAAAACGGCTTTGCGACCGCCACTGATATGGCCGACTGGCTAGTGCGCGTCGGCGGGATGCCTTTCCGCGAGGCGCATCATGTGACGGGGCAGGCAGTCAAGGCCGCCGAAGACCATAAATGCGGACTGGCCGAACTTTCACTACCTGATTTGCAGGCGATCCACCCCGCGATTACCGCCGATGTTTACGCCGTCCTGACTGTTGACGCTTCGGTTGTCAGCCGGGCCAGCCACGGTGGCACAGCGCCTGCACAAGTCAGGGCGCGCATTGCCGACGCAAAGAAGCTATTGGGATTGACATGATTCGCACTTTCGCCTCGATTATCATTGCAGCGCTGTTCGTATCAGCATGCGGTGCGCGGGTAATGCTTGCTCCAAAAGCGGGGCAATCGCTGCCCGTTAAACCCGAAGGCGCAATCGCAACGCCCAATGCTGACCAGTTAATGACGCCGAGTACACAGGCCAAACCGGAACGCAGCGATGAGCAATTGAAACGGTCCGAAGAGCGCCGCGACGATAAATTCGATCTCCCCCCGTCGGGAAAATAATCATGGATCATTTTGATTATAGGAACGGCGTGTTGCACGCCGAACATGTGTCGATGCTCGACATTGCCGATGCGGTCGGAACGCCGGTCTATGTCTATTCACGTGCGACATTGGAACGCCACGCACAGGTTTTTACCGATGCGCTGTCCGGGATAAAGCGCAAACATATTGCCTTTGCGATCAAATCCAACCCCAATGTCTCGGTGCTCCGCGTTCTGCAAAAATGCGGTTTTGGTGCAGATGTTGTATCGGGTGGGGAGATTGCGCGTGCGCTGGCCGCCGGCATGGCACCCCAGGATATTGTCTTTTCCGGTGTCGGCAAAACCCGCGCTGAATTGCAACGCGCGCTTGACGACCGGGTCGGCCAGTTCAACATTGAGCTGGAAGAAGAAGGTCGGGTCTTGGCCGAACTGGCCGCTGCCATGGGGAAACGGGCTGTTGCGACACTTCGGGTAAACCCGGATGTCGATGCCGGAACCCACGCCAAAATATCGACCGGCAAGAAAGAGAATAAGTTCGGCGTGCCAATTGATCAGGCCGCCGCTATCTATGCCCGGCTTGCTACCTTGCCCGGCTTGGACATGCGCGGCATAGCCCTTCATATCGGCAGCCAGTTGTTCGACCTTGCCCCGCTTGAGGCGGCATACGGACGTATCGGTCAATTGCTCGCCAGCCTGCGCGCTGCGGGACATCATGTTGACCGGGTCGATTTGGGTGGGGGCTTAGGCGTCCCTTATCAGCGCCATGAAAAGCCGCCGACGCCAAACGATTATGGTCAGATGGTCGAACGTGCGACCAAAGACTGGGACGTGACGTTGATGTTTGAACCCGGCCGGGTCATCGTCGGCAATGCG
>JANNWX010000142.1:0-6406 GCA_031409315.1 Sphingomonadales bacterium
GCGCCCGCTCCTCTTCCTGCTGCTCGGCCTTGTCCCAATGCTGGTTTGGCTGCCCAAAGGCTGGTTGCAACTTGATGCGGCAAAACGCTCTCATGCGCTCATTTTTGGCACGGTGGCATCAATTCTGAACCTGACTGCCGGCGTTGCCGGGGCGTTTCTTGACACGCTCTTTGTCCGAACCGGTCTTAACCGGCATGAAATCGTCGCAACCAAGGCTGCAATCCAGTCACTCAACCATCTGGCAAAAATCGCGGTCTACGGGTCGATACTTGCCGGTTCTAGCAGTGCGGCGATGCCGCCCTGGTGGCTATTCGCACTTGCTATCCCGGCGTCGATGCTTGGCACGACGGCCGGCGGACAGATTCTAGACCGGATCAGCGACGTCAATTTCAAAAGCTGGACGGCGTGGATCGTGACGGGGATTGGCGGTTTCTATCTGTTGAAGGCGACGCAGCTTTGGCTGTGAAACGAATCGGTCTGGGCGCGTTCGAACACTTTTTGCTAGGCTGTTAATCTCCTGTTCAACGACTCAACCCATGCCAATGCCGGTCTGCCCCGCGAACTAGATCAAGGGCTTGCCCCCCACGCCGCGGCTGTTCATTGATCAATTCATAAGACGTCCAGCACTTTTTGTTGTGCTGGTCCGGGTCGCACATTCGGGGGTCGCAATGGCTTTGGGTATACACACGGGAAATGCCGGATTTTTGGCGCGTGCCCGTGAACTTTTCAAATCGCGGGATGTTTTCATCCATGATGGTTCGGCCGTGCGCCGTTTTCATGTGAGCACGCGGATTCAGATATTGGCGGCTTCTGGTCTTCTCTTCGCTGCCACCAGCGCGGTTGCCGGAATCGCTGGCGTGGCCGCAAGTGCGCCCGCCATTTCAGGTGCCGTAACATCCTATGCGGCGCGCCAAGCCGAAGTAACGCGGATGGAAGCGCGGGTCGCCTCGCTGCAGGACGAAGTGTCAACCATTCGCCGCGATGCCAAACAACATGCCGCGCGCCTTGAACAACGCCAAGAATTTCTTGCCACTGTCCTGCAAGGCAAAGGGGACGCCGCATCGCTGGCTGCGCTTCTGCCCGCGCGCAGCACCGACGGAAAAACCAAATCTGCTTATATTGTCGCGGCTTTTGCTCCGGTTGAGGCCGAACAAGTCAAGCTGGCGATGCAAGCTCGCGCGATGACCGACGCTAGGTTCCGCGATGCGACGAAGGCCGTTTCACGCCTTGGCATCAATCCGCGCAGCTTCAATGTCGCGATGGGCGGCCCGTATGAACCAGTTACGGCTGCTGCCATTGCCCAAGCCCAGTCATTGTCACCTACAGCCGCGACTGGTCAGGCCGATCCTCAATTTCGCGCCTTGTTCAATTCATGGAAGCGGCTTGACCAGCTTCAGCAAGTGATCGTTTCAATCCCGTCGCAGCGTCCGGTGCAAAGCATGTCTTTGACCAGCAATTTTGGCATTCGCACCGATCCTTTTCGCGGTGGCGCGGCGATGCATTCGGGCGTCGATATTCCCGGTGCCTATGCAACCCCGATATTTGCAACCGCAGATGGTGTCGTGAACCGTGCGCAGTGGCAGGGTGGTTATGGTAATCTAGTTGAACTCGACCACGGTCGCGGAATCCAGACCCGCTACGGCCATTTATCATCACTGCTGGTGGTGCCGGGCACGCGCGTAAAGCGCGGCCAGATGATTGCACTGATGGGGTCAACAGGACGCTCAACCGGCAATCACTTACATTATGAAGTCCGGCTTGATGGGATCGCTGTAAATCCGGCTCCGTTCTTGCAGAAATCGGATTATCTGGTCGCCATGCAAAAACGCGCACAAAGCGGAACTGTTGCTATGGGTGGTCCGGCCAAGGCCGAATAAGGCGAAACTTGCCGACGGGGTCCTTCATCCCTATCTTATGCCCATGTCCACCGTTGAACTGACTGATAATGCAGCTGCGCGCGTTGCCGCCATCGCCTTGAAACAAGGTAAGCCTCCAATCCTGCGTCTTTCGATTGAAGGTGGCGGATGTTCCGGTTTCCAATACCGCTTTGGTTTGGCCGATCATGTTGAACCTGATGATGTGGTTGCCGACAATGACGGTGTTAAACTGATCGTCGATCCGATCAGCCTTGATCTGGTGGACGGTGCTGCTGTCGATTATGTGGAGTCGCTGGGCGGCGCGGCGTTCCGGGTTTCCAATCCGAATGCCGCATCGGGCTGTGGCTGCGGGTCCAGCTTTTCCGTCTGATGCGGATTGCCACCTATAACGTCAACGGCATCAAGGCGCGTTTGCCCCGTCTGATCGAGTGGCTGGATGAAACCAAGCCAGATGTTGTCTGCCTCCAGGAACTCAAATCCAGTGATGAAACTCTGCCGATAGCTGACATCGAGGCTGCGGGCTATTTTGGCGTTTGGCACGGACAAAAGGGGTTTAACGGTGTCGCCATCCTCGCGCGCGGTGAAGCACCCGCGCTGGTCCAAAAAGGGCTTGCTGGTGAACCCGAAGATGACATGAGCCGTTATATCGAGGCAGACGTGATGGGCGTCCGGATCGCATCTATCTATCTGCCCAACGGCAATCCTCAGCCGGGGCCAAAATTCGACTATAAACTCCGTTGGTTTGAACGATTGCGCCAGCGTGCAGAAATTTTGATGGCGCTTGAAATCCCGCTGGTAATGGCAGGCGATTATAATGTCATCCCAACCGACGATGATATTGCCAACCCCAAGGCGATGGCCGACGATGCCCTTATGCAACCTGAAAGCCGCGCAGCATTTCGCCGTCTGTCTGCGTTCGGGCTCACCGACGCGCTTGAGGCGGCTCACCCCAAGGGTCGGCTTTGGACATATTGGGATTATCAGGCCGGGGGCTGGCAGCGCGACGCAGGCTTTCGCATTGACCATTTGATGCTATCGCCCGAGGCCGCAGACCGCTTGGTGGATGCTGGTGTCGATAAGGATCACCGTGGCCGTGAAAAGGCGAGCGACCATGCAGCAACTTGGATCGAACTGCGCGCCTAAAGCGTCTTTTCGTAAATCCGGTAAATCTTATCGACTGAGCCACCAACCGCCTCGCCCACCGATTTCATCGGTCCGTTGCTGGCCAAGACCCAGCCGAAGTCACCGCGGGTTGCCCCGTATTTTGCCACAGCGTCGCGGCGGATATATTCGACGAGCATGAGGGCGAGTTGGCTCGCCATCCGGCTCGACTGCAACCGTTTGACCACGCCCATCAATGGCACACGCATGATGCGGACCTTTGGCGCGCGCAGCCACCACAATAGTTTGGCCCAGTTGAACGGGAAGAGCGACCCTCCGAAATCCTTAATCTTCTCATTGATATTGGGCAGCGTCATCATGAATGCGACGGGTTCGCCGTCAACTTCGGCAACGCGGATCAAATCTTCATAAACGATAGGCTTCAGCTTCTTGCCGCCATAGGCAATTTCCGCGTCGGTGAAGGGCACAAAACCCCAATTGTCGCTCCACGCATCGTTCAATATGCCAAGGATCAGCGCCACTTCTTCGTCAAACCGGCTTTTATTGACCTTGCGGATGCGGATACGGTCGCTGCGTTCCCCCATTGCGACGATCCGGTTGCTGAGTTCTGGCAATCCCTGATCTATCGACAGCGCATAAGTGTAAAGGTCCTGCACGCCCCGGTATCCGGCATTTTCAACCCAGGGTTCGTAAGCGGCGGCATTGAACCCCATCATGATTGTTGGCGGATGATCATGCCCCGAAACCAGCAAGCCAGGCTCATCCCACATGCACAGGCTGATCGGCCCCAACGACCGCGTCATGCCTTTGTCGCGCAGCCAGCCCTCGGCCTCTGTGATGAGGGCGGCTGCCGTGTCGGCATCCTCGGCCTCAAACAGGCCCCAATTGCCGACGCCGGGCCCCATCCCTTGTTCGGGCGGCTGTGTGAGCGCGAGATGATCGATATGCGCAGAAATTCGCCCGACTATTGCGCCGCCGCGCTCAGCAAGGAACAATTGCGCTTCGCCATGTTCAAACCAAGGGTTTTTCCCCGGCGTGATCAGCCCGTAAACTTCATCCTTGAGCGGCGGCACCCAGTTCGGGTCGTGCGCGTAGAGCCGGTAAGGAAGGTCAACAAAGGCTTTTGTGTCGGCCTTTGTCTTCACGGGGCGGATGGAAATGCGCGGGTCATGCACGATGTTTTTTCCTTCTGCGACTGCCCATGGGTCCGCAGTCCGCATTTCACCTCCCCTTGTCAAGAATGGCGGATGGTCTAGCCCTGCCATCATCCTGCCACTATGATTTGGTCAAACGCCCCTCCACACTGATTGGATGATATGAAACTTTCGCCGTCACTCCGTGTCCAGAACGACACCGTGCCCGCCATTGATGCGGCTGTAACGCCATCGTCGCGCCCGGTTGATGATGCGGCAATGTTGCGGGCTGCAGCGGAGCTGACTCGTGACCTGACGTCGGCAAAACCAGCGATTTACTGGGCGGATTTTCTCTGTTCAGCAGCTGTCGGCTATGGCGGGCTATATTTAGCAATCACATCAGCATCGGTTGCTATTGCTATTTTCTGTGGGCTGATATCGGTTCTAGCGCTCTACCGCGCAGGCAGCTTCATTCACGAAATCACCCATATTAAACACCGTGATGTTCCAGGGTTTCGTTTTGTGTGGAATGCGCTGATCGGCGTGCCGCTGCTGGTGCCGTCGTTCATGTATGAAGGTATTCATAACCTGCATCATGCGCGGACCCGCTACGGCACGATTGATGACCCTGAATATCTGCCGCTTGCTTTGATGAAGTCCTACACTGTGCCTCTGTTCGTGGTCGTGGCCGCGTTGGCACCCATCGCTTTACTGTTCCGCTATGCAGTTTTGGCACCTTTATCGGTGCTTGTTCCACCGCTACGTAAGCTGGTTATTGAACGCTATTCGGGACTGGTCATCAACCCAGCTTTTCGTCGGCGTGCGCCCGAAGGCGATTTGAAACGCAACTGGACCGTGCAGGAGATCGCCGCCAGCCTTTGGGCGATCGGGTTGCTGGCCAGCGTCTGGGCAGGCCTGTTGCCGGTGCGCAGTTTCCTTATTTTTCTTGGCGTTATGTCCGGCAGTGTGGTGATCAACCAGATCCGGACCTTGGTGGCGCATTTGTGGGAAAATGACGGCCATGTCCTGTCGGTGACCGAACAGTTTCTAGATAGCGTCAATGTTCCGCCGCCCGCTGCGCTGCCCGCGTTGTGGGCCCCGGTCGGTTTGCGCTACCATGCCATCCACCACCTCTTGCCCAGTCTGCCCTACCACGCGCTGGGCGAGGCACATCGCCGACTGTCGGCCTCTTTGCCGAAAGGCTCCCCCTATCACCGCGCCAATCATGCCGGGTTGCTTGGGCTGGTGACGCGGCTTGTGCGCGGAAGTGCGGATGTTCAGGGACGGGACGGACTGTAGAGATCGTTGAAAAATTCGGTCATCACCTTGGCCGCAACGTCAGGCTTCATCGCGTTCAGCATTGAATTGATCATCGTCGTGCCTTCGGGCAGGCCGTCACTGGCGCCTGCTGCGGCCATCAACTCGCGGTAACTTTCGGGGGTAAAACTGTCGGGTTCAATCGCCCCCAGCATCGCGCGCATAGGTGCGGGGATCGCTTCTTCATTGATGCCCTTGGCCTCGGCGATACTTGCCGCGAGATCGGGGAGGAAACGGTCCACGACATCGATCGTCGATTGGTCAATAGACAGGTGGATATTCTCTTTTGACCCCATATACCCCAATTGCGGCTGCACGAACCAGCCGCGCCGCCGCATCGCGTCAACAATTGGAAAGACGCTGAAATCATCGGCGGTAAAGGCGATCAGGCAGCTTTCCGGATCGGCCATCAAACGCACCCCCGGCAGGGTGCGGATGGCATCGGCAATGATACGGGTTGCGTCAAGTTTGCGCTGGGCAAATCGCATATAGCCGTCATCGCCCAGATAGTTGAGAACCGCCCAGCAGGCGGCGAGAGGCCCGCCCGACTTGGTCGACTGGATCGTGGGGTTGATCACCGAATAGCCCGTCCATGTGGCCGCGGTAAAAATCTGGTGTCGCCGCAAATCCTTTGACCGGTAGAGGACAACACTCGCGCCCTTCGCGGCATAGCCATATTTATGGAAATCCATCGAAATGGATGTCACGCCCGGCACCGAAAGGTCAAAATCGGTTATCTGTGCGCCAAGCCGACGGAAATAAGGCAAAATGAACCCGCCAATGCAGCCGTCAACGTGCAACAACAGATTGCGGTCAAGCGCGAGCGCACCCAGTTCGGGAATCGGATCGATGACGCCGTGGGCATATTGACAGGCAGAACCGACCATCAGGATCGTGTTGTCGTTGATTGCCGCGGCCATATCTTCGGGCCGCACTTTCCAGGTGTCGGGATCAACC
>JANNWX010000143.1:0-7320 GCA_031409315.1 Sphingomonadales bacterium
TTTTCGCGGTGCCCCCGGCATAACCAGAGGTTACGGATTCGACGCCCTTCACATGTTCGAACACCGCCTCCATTCCCCAGAAACAACCCCCGGCAAAGACCGCCACATCCTTGCGGTTTTCGGGATATTGATCGATCTTTGGTGCGGGTATGGCCACTGCTTTTTCCGCAAAGCCGGTGCCCGACATGAAGCTGAGCGACGTGACGGCGAGGCCGGTTGCAAGCAGGAAAGAAGGTATGCGCATATCCACCTGCCTCATGCCGCGGTAAAGGAAAGAGCAACGCCGTTCATGCAATACCGTTTGCCGGTCGGCGCCGGGCCATCATCGAACACATGGCCAAGATGCCCACCACAGCGCCTGCAATGCACCTCGGTTCGCGGGTAGCCAATGTCATAATCGGTTTTGGTGCGCACCGCATTGGCAAGTGGTTTCCAAAAACTTGGCCAGCCGGTGCGGCTATCAAATTTGGTTGCTGACCCGAACAGCGGCAATGCGCAACCCGCGCACGAAAAGATGCCTTTGCGCTTTTCCTTGTCGAGCGGGCTGGAAAAGGGCGCTTCGGTATCGGCCTGACGCAGCGTCAGATAGGCAGCGCGCGAAAGCCGCTTGCGCCACTGCATATCGCTCAGGACAAATTCAAAACTTTCAGGGGGGGAGGCTGCCCGGCCACATCCAGCCAATGTAACCGCGCCAAACGCCACGAGCCAGTTCCTGCGGGTGATCATCATGTCCATAGTCTACCTTTCGGGGGACGCGGCGATTTAGTTACACTGGCGCGCGAACCTGGCCAATCCCAATGCGAGGTCGGCAATCAAATCGTCCACGTCCTCCAGACCGATTTGCAACCGGACCGCCGGGCCTTCGGCATGCCAAGACGTGGCGGTCCGGATGCGCGCAGGATTGGCCGGGATGGCAAGGCTTTCAAAGCCCCCCCAGCTATAGCCGATACCGAACAGATCAAGCCCGTCGATCAGCGCAGCCCGAGCCACATCATCGCCGCCATCGAGGATGAAAGTGAACAGTCCCGCCGATCCTTCAAAATCGCGTTGCCATAGCGCATGGCCGGGGCAAGACGGGAGCGCGGGATGCAGCACACGGGCTACCTCTGGCTGCGCGTCCAGCCACAGGGCGATTTTAAGCGCGCTTTCCTGATGCCGCTGCATCCGCACATCAAGGGTGCGCAACCCGCGTGATGCCAGCCAGGCATCATCGGGGCTGACATATTGGCCCAGCGCCTGAGCAGTTTTGCGCAAAGCGGGCCAGCAAGCATCATTGGCCGACACCGATCCGATCATCACATCGCTGTGGCCAACAATATATTTGGTGCAGGCCAAGATCGACATATCAACGCCGAGCGAGAGTGGCTTCAAAAATAGTGGCGTGGCCCACGTATTGTCGGCCATCGTGATGATCCCGCGCGGCTTTGCCACCGCGACGATTGCCGGAATGTCCTGCACCTCAAATGTCAGGCTGCCGGGGCTTTCAAGGAAAATCACCCGGGTTCTGTCGGTGAACAGACTGGCAATGTCACCGCCCACCAGCGGATCATAATAAGTTGTAGAAACACCCCAGTCCGCTAGAAATCCGTCACAGAAAATCCGCGTAGGATCATAGGCACTGTCGGTCATCAACAGATGGTCGCCCGGCTTGAGAATTGAGAGCAAGGCCGTCGTCACCGCTGCCACACCTGAACTGAACAGCATTGTCCCTGCTGCCCCGGGTTCCATTTCGGTCAGCGCCTCGGCCAGCGACCACTGCGTCGGTGTGCCGCGCCGTCCGTAAAAGAGCTTGCCGTCTTCGTTAGTGGCGGTGCCCTTGGTAAGGGCCGCTACGTCGGGATAGAGGGTCGTCGACGCGCGCCACACCGCAGGATTAACGATCCCGCTGGTCCATTCATCGCGCCTGCCGCCGCGAACGACCTGCGTGGCGGGCCGCATTGTCCCGCCCTTCTTGTTCACGCGGTGCCCGTTGCCTTGGGCGTGGACGCATCAACGCCCCATTCAGACCAGCTGCCATCATAAAGCGCCACATCGGACTTGCCGAGCAGATGCGCGCCGAAAACCAAGGACGCCGCCGTCATCCCTGACCCGCAGGTTGCAACCAAAGGCTGGGCCAGATCGATCCCAGCATCCTTGAACGCGGCCCGCAATGCGTCGCCCGTTTTCCAAGTGCCATCCGCGTTGAACATCTGGCCATAAGGTAAGTTGAAGCTGCCCGGAATATGCCCCGCCGCCACGCCGGGGCGCGGATCGCGTTCTTCGCCGGTAAAGCGGGCCGCGCCGCGTG
Source organism: Sphingomonadales bacterium (assembly GCA_031409315.1). GTDB lineage: Bacteria > Pseudomonadota > Alphaproteobacteria > Sphingomonadales > Sphingomonadaceae > Aquisediminimonas. The sequence goes on from JANNWX010000143.1 coordinate 2,288, forward strand.
CATCGACCACTTGTTCGGTCTTGGCGGCGACATTGGCCAGCATCTGCAGTTTATCGCGGACAGCCTTAACATCTTTCCAGACCGTGAAATGCCGGTGCCGCAAGGCTTTCTTGCCCATTTCAAGCGGTCGTCCCTCTGCTTTCCATTTGGCGAGCCCGCCATCAAGGATGGCAACACCGTGTGCGCCAAATGTGTTGAGCATCCACCACGCCCGCGCCGCACTTTTGAAAGGGCTATCATCATACAGGACGATCCGGCTGCCATCACCAAGCCCGAGCGATTGCATGCGGCTGGCGAATTTTTCGGCCTTAGGCAACATCATCGGCAGGTCACTCGTAGTATCGGCAAGCCCGGCAAGGTCCATGAACACCGCGCCCGGAATATGCCCCGCCTCAAAATCGGCGGCTGCATCTCGCCCTTCATTGCCGATGAACCATGTCGCATCAACCACGCGCAAATCCGAGGCACCGAGTTCATCGGCAAGCCATTGGGTGGTAACCAGCGCGTCCATTTGCATGTCTCCAATCAGAATCCGTAGCGCATCCCATAAAACGGGAATGCCGCAGATGGAAGCACCAAGCGCGGATGCCGCTTACCGCATTTTGATAAACGCCCTGACATCGTTGGAAAGCTTGGCGCGATCCTGATCACGAACATACATCATGTGGCCTGCATCATAATAGTGGAACACCATCCGGCTGGAGTCAAAGCCCGACCGGCCAAGCGCATATTCCGCGCCAAAATAGGGGGTGGCAAAATCATACCAGCCCGAAGCGACAAAAACCCTAAGGCCACTGTTTTCGCGCAACGCCCGTGCGATGTAGGGCGCGACGTTGAAATAAAAGGCCCCGTCGCCCGGCATTTTCCAATCCCAATCCTTAACACCGCCAATTGTGACATATTGCCGCTCAGTCTTGAAACCAAGATTGCCACGCGCATAGGCATTGAACGCGGCGGTATAACCGGCGTCAATGCCATAAAAACTGGGATCATTGTCAGGCTCTTCCCCGGCGCTATCCTTGTCTACTCCGGTATAACGACTGTCGAGCCGACCGACGGTCCTGCTCTCGACGCGCAACAATTCTTTATAATAACGCCCCGGCAATACGCGCAGATCTGCGCGGTCGAGATAGGCCTGTGAAAGCCCGGTCAATTGCGACAGTCTCTGGCGCACACTGGCCCGTTCATCATCTGAAATCGGGTTGCCCTTCATCAAAGCCGACAGATATGGGCCTCTGGCAAAGGCCCGCGCCTCTGCCGCGATCTCGGCAACGGTCGCCGGGGGATTGACCAGTTTCTTATGATACCAAGCTGTCGTCGCCATTGTCGGCATATTGACGATATACGCCATTTCATTGCCGGGCACTTCGGCCTGCGCGCCAAAATCAAGGATGGTTGAAATCAGGATGATCCCGTTCAAAGCGACATCATTGTAACCGCCTTCCAGTTCATTGGCGACGGCCGCCGAACGGGTTGTGCCATAGCTTTCACCGCCCAGATATTTAGGCGCATTCCAGCGACCATTTTCGGTCAGCCAAATCCGGATGAATTGGGCGATGGAATTGGCGTCGCTGGTAACGCCCCAATAATCCTTCGCCTCTGTTTTGCCCAAGGTGCGGCTGAACCCGGTGCCAACCGGATCGATGAACACAATGTCGGTCACATCGAGCAGGCTGTCCGGATTATCGACAATCGGATAGGGCGGCGCCCCATCATCCCGGGCATCGGAGGGGATGGCGACACGCTTTGGCCCAAATGCCCCCATGTGTAGCCAGAGCGAACCCGATCCCGGCCCGCCGTTGAACAGGAAGGTCACCGGCCGACTGGGATCTGAGCCGTCTTTCACATAAGCGGTTGAAAAGATGCTTGCCTTGGGCGTGCCGTCATCATCCTTCAAATATGTTTCGCGCGCGGTCGCGGTGTAATTCACCGTCAGGCCGCCAAAAGTGCCGCCCTGTCTGGTTGTAGAAATGGATGGTGGCGGGGTATCGGCGATCTTGACTGCCTCGTCACCGCCCTTTGGCTTGACTTGCGCAATCGCTGGCATTGCCAGCAGCAAGCCGATCATGGCTGCAACAATCTTCAAATGTGCCATAACGGCCTCCCTGATTTCGATGCACGAATGAATGCAGAAATGCGCGGGCTTGCGCAAGCGGCAAGCAGGGGTAAACAGGCCAGTATGAAACATCTTGGCCAAACCAGCGCGCTTCCAGCCTCCCCCCAAGAGGCGACGCTTGATTATGCTCCCAACCCAAGACCCGGCAGCCCCTATCTGGTGCGGTTTTCAGCGCCGGAATTTACCTCGCTTTGCCCGGTGACCGGCCAACCTGATTTCGCCCATCTGGTCATTGACTATGTGCCCAGCGCAACAATCGTCGAATCCAAGTCGTTAAAGCTGTTTCTCGGCTCCTTTCGCAACCATTCCGCTTTTCATGAAGAGTGCACTGTGGGCATTGGTCAGCGGTTGTTTGCTGAAATGAAGCCCTTGTGGTTGCGGATCGGGGGGTATTGGTATCCGCGTGGCGGCATCCCCATTGATGTGTTCTGGCAATCAGGCGCGCCGCCCGAGGCCGTCTGGATTCCAGACCAAGGCGTTGCCGGATACCGCGGGCGAGGCTGACCATCCCGCCATTGAAACCGGATATTAGGATATCGGCCCTAAACCCCTGAACAAGCAGAATGAACCTGCGGTCGGGGGTCGATAATGGTTAGCAAGCGGGAACGGTTTTACGTCGATATTCCGGCGGGACTTGAAGATTGGGTCGCCAATCGACTGGTCGGCGCCCATTTCCGTATTCTCAATGCGCTCATTCTGGGTCATTTGCTCAACGCCGCGATGATTTTTGCCGTCTTTTATGGCTCGGTTCCGACCGGCCAATTGGGCATGTGGTCCACCGGCATGATTGCTTTGTGCATCCACCGTTACATGATCGGGCAAGGTCAACACCGCAAAGCCGGGCGTAAAAACCCCGCAAAGCTGATCGCTGCGCTGGAATTCAACACTGTTGGTCTGGCCCTGTTTGCTGTCATTGCGCTTGCCTGGTTTTTTCCCGGAGCAACTGCGCTGCGGCAGATATTCCTGACGATTGTCGCAACGACCCTGATCGCAGCTGCGGGCTATACGATGCGGACTTTGCCACGCGCAGCACTGGCCTATATAACGATCATCACATCGGGAATGATCTGGGGCCTGTTGAAAACCGGGTCGCTTCAGGCGCTGGCAGGCAGCATATTGCTGGGCGCGTCGGGCATGTTGCTTGGGCGGATGGCACTTGTTGCGCATAAATTGTTCGTGGTGCGCATCTTGCGCGAACGCGAACTCCATACGTCGTCGGAAACTGTCCGGATGCTGCTCAATGATTTTGAGGATCACGGGTCGGACTGGCTGTTCGAGTTGAACGACACCGGCATGATGATGCACGTTAGTGAGCGGTTTGCCAGTGCACTGCACAGCGTTCCTGAAGACCTTAATGGCCGGTCCTTCGTCGATCTATTCGAAAAATCACCCGAGCAAGATCAGTTGCGCGATCATCTGGGCCAACGCCGAGCCTTTCGTGGCCTCGCGCTGCAATTGCAGCAAAAATCGAGCTCCGACCGATCCTGGTGGTCCGTCAGCGCGCGGCCAGCCCACAACGGCAGTATTTCAACTGTCCAATTCCGCGGCGTGATATCCGATATCAGCGCCGAAAAACAGGCAGAAGCGCGGGTTCGCTATATGGCGCATTATGACAGCCTGACCGGCCTGCCCAACCGGATGATGTTTACCACCGCCCTGCACCGGATGTTTTCTGAGCGGCAAGACGATGTCCGCCTGGTCCTGATGCTGATCGATGTCGATCATTTCAAAGCGGTCAACGATATGTATGGCCACCCGGTGGGTGATGCCTTCCTCAAACATGTCGGCGAACGCATTGCCACTTGCGCCAAGGATAGCCAGCTTGGCGGCGAAGCGCATCTTGTTGCGCGGCTTGGCGGCGATGAATTTGCGTTGCTGATGGGCGGCGAAGATGTTGTGGATCACGCCATTCGCCTCGCTGCGCGGCTGGTTGATGATATGGCCCAGCCGTTCATCGTCAACGGACACGAAATCAATTCAGGCGTCAGCATCGGCGTTGCGATTGCCCCTGATCACGGGCAATCGGCCCAATTGCTGCAATCAAACGCTGATATTGCACTCTATTATGCCAAAGACAGCGGCCGCAAGCGTTGGGAAATGTTTGAACCCGGCATGGATGTCGCGGTCCAGAAACGCCATGCCATCGAACGCGATTTGCGCTCCGCCCTCGGCAATGACGAATTGCGCCTGTATTTCCAACCACTCGTCAATGTCGAAACCGGTGATACCACCGGCTATGAGGCCTTGGCACGTTGGCAACATCCGGTTCGCGGCTTGGTTATGCCCAATGATTTCATTCCGATCGCCGAAGAAACCGGCCTGATCGTGCCGATGGGCGAATGGATCATCCGCACCGCGATGGCAGAGGCGGCTTCTTGGCACGATCCTAAAACCATTGCGGTCAACCTGTCGCCGGTCCAGTTGCGCAGCCCCAATCTGTTGCCAACCGTCATAAGCGCCTTGGCCGAATCGCAAATTGACCCGGCACGGTTTGAGATCGAAATCACCGAAAGTGTCCTGATGAACGATTGCGAGGCCAATATCGCAATCCTCAACCGGCTCCATGATTTAGGGATCAAGATTGCGCTAGATGATTTTGGCACCGGCTATGCCTCGCTCAATTATCTGCTCACCTTCCCGTTCGACAAGATCAAGATTGATCGCAGTTTCGTGACCGACCTTGAAAGCCGCGAAGATTGCCGGGCGATTGTCGGCGCCGTGATCGGCCTTGCCAACAAATTGGGCATGTGCACATTGGCCGAAGGCGTCGAACATGAGGCGCAGCTTGAACAATTGCGCAGCGAAGGTTGTTCAATGGTGCAGGGATGGTTGTTCGGCAAAGCCATGCCGGCCGAACATTATGCCGAACGGCGCACCGATAAGATCGCACCGCCCGTGGTCAAACCGGCAAAACCCG
>JANNWX010000144.1:0-15598 GCA_031409315.1 Sphingomonadales bacterium
TGAAGCCCTTGATGCAGTGGCACAGGTGCACGGCGTTTCCCGGACAGCAGCGGCTTATAGCTGGATCATGGCCCATCCGGCGGGGATCATTCCCATCGTTGGCTCGCAGCAAGTCGCACGCATTTCCGACGCCGCCGACGCCTATAAAGTGCGCTGGACACGGGCCGATTGGTATAAAATACTGGTCGCATCAAAACAGGAGCCTCTGCCATGACCGGACCTTGTGAAGTCAGTTGGTTTTCAGCACTTTGTGATGATGATTATGAATTTCTTGGCCAGCCGGACCCGATGCTGGCGTCCAGTTGGGATCATTGCCGCAATATCGTTATGCAGGCTGAAAAAGGTGGATTTGATAACATCCTGCTGCCTTCGGGCTATCAGCTTGGTGTTGACACAACAATTTTTGCCGGGGCCATTGCGGCTCTGACCAAGAGCATTCGATTGTTGATGGCGGTACGGATTGGCGAGACATGGCCGCCCCAACTCGCCCGCCAGATTGCAACGCTCGACCGGATTCTTGGCGGGCGATTGACCGTGAACATCATTTCTTCTGACATGCCGGGCGAAAAGCTGGCCAGTGCCCCGCGATATGCCCGCACGGTAGAGGCGATGAAAATCCTCAAAACATTGCTGAACGGCGAGCATTTGTCCCATCAGGGGGAGTTCTGGTCGCTCGACCTTGATCCCGCGCGGATTTCAACCGTATCGGGAAAATGCCCCCCACTCTACTTCGGCGGGCTGAGCGAGGATGCACGGGAAGCCGCCGCCGAGGGCTGTGACGTCTATCTGATGTGGCCCGATACGATGCCGACGGTTAAGGGCATCGTCGCCGATATGACGACGCGCGCGGCCAAGCGCGGGCGGCGTTTGAAATTTGGCTACCGCGCACACGTGATTGTGCGCGAGACCGAAACCGAGGCGCGCGACTATGCGACGCGTTTGCTGTCGAAACTTGACGCCGACACCGGCGATGCCATCCGCGCAAAATCGCTCGATTCGACCAGCGTCGGCGTAACCCGTCAGGCCGAACTGCGCGCGGCGGCGGGCCATGACGGGTATGTGGAGGATAATTTGTGGACGGGTATAGGACGCGCCCGGTCCGGCTGCGGCGCGGCCATCGTCGGCAATCCCGATCAGGTTCTGGCCAAGCTTCAATCCTACCAGGCAGAAGGGATTGATGCCTTCATCCTGTCTGGATACCCGCACGCAGCGGAATGTGATTTGTTTGCGCGCCATGTTTTGCCAAAGCTCAACCACGGCCCGCTGCAATTGGACGCATGAAAAAGCGCGCCAGACCTTTGGTCGACGCGCTCGTTCAATCCAGATTGGAAAATCAGGCTTTCTTGAGCGTAAGTCCGCCAAAACGCTTATTGAAGCGGGCGACCTGACCACCCTGATCGAGCAGACGCGAATTACCGCCGGTCCAAGCTGGGTGCGCCAATGGATCAATATCTAGCGTCATAAGATCGCCTTCCTTGCCCCAAGTAGAGCGTGTTTCAAACACGCTGCCATCGGTCATCTGGACTTTGATCATATGATATTCGGGATGAATGTCTTTTTTCACGTGTAAAAGCTCCGATAAATGGTTGGTTCCGACCAACCTGTGGATGCGGGATGCGGCGCTCTAGCGGGTCAATGACCAAAGCGCAAGCGCATCAATTCGCCGGTGGATCGGCAATCATCGCGGTAAAACTGGCCTCTGCTGCAAGCTTGCCATTGACCAAGGCGCGGCCTGAAAATTTGCAGACGCTGGTCCGTTTTTGAACAAAATCAACCTCTAGCGTCAACAGGCAGCCGGGCTCGACAGGCACCCGGAATTTCGCGCCCTCAATCGCCATGAAATAAACAAGCTTGCCGGTCCCCGAAAGCCCCAGCGACTCAACCGCAAGAATCCCCGCCGCTTGTGCCAAAGCTTCAACTATCAACACGCCGGGCATGATCGGACGACCGGGGAAATGCCCCTGAAAAAAGCCTTCGTTCATGCTGACCGCTTTGATCGCCCGGATCGACCGGTCGGGGATGATTTCCTCGACCCGGTCAACCAGAAGCATTGGGTAACGATGGGGCAGTGCAGCCATCACCGCCCGGATGTCGAGCGGTCCAATCGGCTGTTGTTCAGTCATCCGAAATTATCGTCCCAGAGGTTGCGGCGTCGATGGGGCTGGAGCGGCACCGGGCTTGTTCTGACCGGGCTGCCAGTTGGCTGGAGGAACAATCGAAACACCGGGCAGCATGACGTTGAGTTCGTTGACAATATCCTGAGTCAAATCTGTTCCCGGCGTGTTTTTGATCACTGCCTGACGCGAAATGAGCAGCGCTACTTTTTTCTTGGTCATTGCTGCAGAAACCGCGCCATCGAGCTTGGTGTCAATCTGTTCGAGCACAAATTGTTCAACGCGAGCAATCGGCTGTTGCAGACGATTGACTTCCTGTTCGGCGGCGGCCTGCTTGTCCTGAATCGCCTTTGCTTGGTTGGCCAAGGTCGGGTTGTTGGCATTGATCTTGGCATCGGCCTGATATTTTACAACAAGCGTATTAAGCTCTGCCTTCAACACGGCATTACGCGTTTCAAGCGCGTCATATTGAGCCTTGTAGGTGACCCTCATGTCTGCAAACGCCTTCTTCGCAGCGGCGGACAGGCTGATAACGGCCTCGACATCGGAATAGGCAACTTCTTGTGCTTGTGCTTGGGCACTAGCGAGAACCGGAACCAGCGCAAGGGCGGATACAGCGAGGAGTGATTTGGTCAAAAGCTTCATTAGAATTGGGTTCCTACGTTGAAAGTAAAGAGTTTTGTATCATCACCAGGCTCTCTTAGCAGAGCCTTGGCTATATCAATCCTGAACGGACCGAATGGCGAACGCCAGTTGACACCGAAGCCGACGGAGAGGCGGGGTTTCCATGTATCGCCCAGAAAAGTTTCATTAAACGGGGCGAAGGTCGACGTGCCTGCCGGGCAAGTATCAAATACATTTGCTGTTGTTCCGACAGCGGCAAACTGCGTCGTTCCGGTGGTCGAATTCCGGCACTGTGCCTTTATTTTCCCATCGACTGGGTCTGTAAAGTTGGTCAACGTCGTCAATGCAGGGCGTTTTACGCCGAAAACAGACCCCATAACCATAAAGATGGAGGGCCGCAGTCCTAGTTCTTTAGCCCCAGAACCCAAGGGAATTTCAAGTTCTGCGCGGCCAAGATAATAAGCACGTCCGCCAAGGGCATCATCGCTGATCCGGTTGATATCTGTATTCAACGTCGCCGTTGCCAGATCATAGCCTGACCGCTGAACGCGCGGCCCGACACCACGAATGTCAAAGCCAGAAAGTTCGGGTTCGCCTAAGAAAAAACGGTCGGTCAAACGAACACGATCAACACCGGCTCCTCGATTGCCGCCAAACGGCATAACAAATCCACCCTTGGCTTGGAGCGAGAAGACGAAATTACCCAATACCTTCCAGTATTTTGCGGCATCAACGGTCGTACGCAGATATTTGACGCTGCCGCCCAAACCAGCAAAATCCTGACCAAAGACAAACCGATGGCCCCGCGTCGGGCGCACACCGTTATTCAGATTGGAGTAAACGAGGCTATAGCCAATTGAGGACGTTGTGCGGTTGCCAACAGCGTCGCACAGATAACGGCCCGCCAGTAATGGATCGCATGCACCGTTGAAAAAGAATTGGTTTCTGTCGAGCGTCACTTCATCATAGCTCAAACCGTAACGGCCTGCCATCGACCAGAATTCTGTCAACGGCACACCAACCCGCATTTGAACGCCAGTTGTAATCTGTTGATAGGTGGTGTTCCGATTGGAATTGACGAAGTTGAAGCTATTATAATCGCGCCGGAAAATATCGCCGCCCAGCGCAATGTTACGATCAAACAGATATGGTTCGGTAAAGCCGAGCTCAACCGACTTGGAATAGCTAGAATAATTGACGCTGGTGCGGAGTTCCTGACCCTTGCCGCGGAAATTTCGCTGCCGGATCGAGAAGTTCAAGATGAATTTTTCAAGCGAAGAAAAACCTGCCGACAATTGCAATTCACCCGTCGATTTTTCTTCGACATTGGCTTCCAAAACGATGCGGTCAGGCGCGGAACCCGGTTTTTGTTCAATTTCCAGTTTCTCCTGAAAATAGCCCAGAGACTGAATCCGATCAGACGAACGCTTGACCTGGAATGTGTTGAACGGATCGCCTTCCGCTAACCGGAACTCACGGCGAACCACCTTATCCTGCGTGGTCGTGTTCCCGTTCACGTCGATCCGTTCGACATATACGCGCGGAGCGTCACCGATTTTATAGATCAGTGACATCGTCAGCTTATCTTTGTCGCGCTGAAAGTCAGGGTTCACTTCGGCAAAGGCATATCCGAACAAGCCCGCACTTTCGGTCAGGCTTTCAACGGTATCCTCAACCATTTTGGCATCATACCAATTGCCTTTCTTGGTCGGAACAAGACGCTCATTAGGTTTGAAATCGCGCAATTCGCTTTCAATGCTGACCTCGCCGAATTTATACCGGTCGCCTTCTTCTACGACATACGTGACGATGAAATCTTTCTTGTCCGGCGTCAGTTCAGCTGCAGCCGACACCACGCGAAAATCTGCATAGCCGTTGGTCAGATAGAATTGGCGCATTTTCGATTGGTCATAGGCCAGCCGGTCGGGATCATAGCCATCGTTGGATGAGAAAAAGCGATAGAATCGCGACTGTTTCGTCGCCATTTCGCCGCGCAGTTTGCCGTCTGAAAATTTCTGGTTGCCGATGATGTTGATCTGGCGAACCTTGGATTTATCACCTTCGTTGATTTCAAAGACGATATCGACCCGATTCTGATCGAGCGTCACCATTTTTGGCTCGACCGTCGCCGCAAAGCGCCCTTGGCGCTGATAGAGTTCGATAATGCGGGCGACATCGGCGCGCGCCTTTGATCGGGTAAAAATCTGGCGCGGTGCCAATTTGATTTCGGGCCGGATTTTCTCTTCTTTCAGCCGTTTCGCACCTTCCAAGATGATGCGGTTGATGACCGGATTTTCTTTGATCTCAATCGTCAGATTGCCGCGATCATCGCGGATCTGGACGTCAGCAAAGAGTTCGGTTTCAAGCAGATCACGCAGCGCATCATCGAGCGTTTCAACGGTATAGCGCGCGCCCGGGCGCAGGCGAATGTAGGACCGGACCGTATCCGGCTCGATCCGCTGCGATCCCGTTACGTTGATCGTTTGGATTGTCCCGCCGCCAAGTGCTGGCGCGGGTGCAGAAGCAGCAGTTTGGGCCAATGCGGGCGTGAGAAACGCCGGCAGCGCACTTCCCATCAGCAAAGACACAGCAAGCCTGCGGCCAAATTTTGGAATCTTGTTCACTGTCACGCGTTATCCACCTTCATCCAAACTTCGGTCCACCTAGCCGGTAAGGCGGCTAAAAATTCCAAGTGACGCCAAATCATTGAACGTCACAAAAATCATCAACGCAAACAAAGCCATCATTCCAGACCGAAACGCCAATTCCATGGCGCGCGAACTGACCGGTTTTTTCCGGATTGCCTCAACCGCATAGAACGACAGATGGCCTCCATCAAGCATTGGCACTGGCAATAGGTTGATGAACCCCAAATTAATCGAAATAATCGACACCATAGCGACAAAATCCTGCCAACCGAGCGTCGCCATCTCGCCCGTCGCCTTCGCCATGCGAATCGGACCGGCAATTTCACTGGCCGGCCGCCTGCCGGTAATGATCTGAAAAATTCCGGTAATCGTCCAATCAAGAACAGAAACAACCCGGCCAGCAGAGACCTGCGGCGCATCGGCCCAAGACACTGGAACCATCACCGGTGTCGGCGGCGCGATTCCGAGTCGCCCGATTTTATAGATATTCCCGAAACGGTCTTTCTGTTCAAATATTGCTGGCCTGACAGTCTTAGAAATCGTCTTTCCGCGGCGAATCAGTTCAATTTCAAGCGGCAAATCGGGACGCAATTGAATCTGGGGATATACATCGTCGAACCGGCTGATGGTTCGGCCCTGGATTTCCGAAATCCGGTCACCAACGCGAATATCTGCAAGTGCTGCGACTGATCCAGCTTCGACGCCCGCGACCACAGGCGGCGTGCGGCTTTCCCCATATGCCAAGGCGAAGCCCATCAGGATGAGAAATGCGACAAAAAAATTGGTCGCCGGACCCGCAGCGACAATTAACGCCCTTTGCCCAACCGATTTTGACTGAAAAAGCCCGCGCTGGTCGGCCGCCGAAAGCCGTTTCCAATCTTCATTATCACCGTCAGCAACAATCATTTCGCCTGCGAATCGCACATAACCGCCAAGCGGCAACCAACCGATCTTCCACCGCGTCCCTAACCGATCCGTCCAACCCGCCACTTCACGACCAAAACCGATCGAAAACACCTCCGCCTTTACCCCAAACCAGCGGCCAACAAGATAATGGCCCATTTCATGGACAAAGATCAGCGGCCCGATTGCCAGGATGAAAAATGCTACGGTCCATAACAATCCGGGTGCCGCGATCATGCGATGATCAACTCCATATCCTGTTCCGCGCGCGCGCGCGCCTCATCGTCGATTGCGAACACATCGTCCAATGATGTCGGCGCATCGGGGTGATAGCGTTCGAGCACGCGCTGCACAATCGCGCTGATATCAGTAAACCGGATACGTCGGGCCAAAAACGCGGCGACTGCCACTTCATTTGCCGCATTCAATATGGCGGGCCGTGCCCCGCCAGCATCGAGACATTGACGAGCAAGCGCAAGGCAGGGAAATCTTTCATAATCCGGCTCTTCAAATTCTAGTTTGCCAATTGCTGCCAGATCTAGCTGCGCAACAGGCGCATCCATACGCTCCGGCCACGCAAGGCAATAGGCAATCGGGGTCCGCATATCTGGCGATCCCAACTGCGCCAGTGTTGACCCGTCAACATATTCGACCATCGAATGGATCACCGATTGTGGGTGAACCAGCACGTCAATTTGCGCTGGCGTGACCGGAAATAGATGGAAGGCCTCGATCAATTCCAGACCCTTGTTCATCATTGTCGCCGAATCGACTGAAATTTTCGCACCCATCGACCAATTCGGATGTTTGACGGCTTGTTCAGGGGTGACGTCTGCCATTTCTGCGGGTGACCAAGTGCGAAAAGGTCCGCCGCTTGCGGTAACGATAATCCGGCGGATAGCTTTTGTATTGGCCGGATCAAGGCATTGAAAAATTGCATTATGTTCGGAATCGACCGGAAGGAGGGTCGCGCCAGATTTTTTCACGGCCTGGGTCATCACCGCCCCTGCCGAAACCAATGCTTCCTTATTGGCCAGCGCGATGATGCCGCCCTTTTCGATGGCGGCCATCACCGGTCGCAACCCGGCACAGCCAACAATTGCGGCCATTGTCACGTCTGCGCCCATTGCCGCAGCGTCGGTGATTGCGGCTTCGCCTGCGGACACCTCAATCGACGTTCCAGCCAAGGCAGCCTGCAATTCCGACAATCGTGACGGATCGCCAATCACGGCAAGTCTTGCGCTTGTGGAGCGTGCGGCCTTTGCCAGACCCGCAACATCGGTTTGGGCAGTCAAAGCCTGAACCGAAAAAGCATCCGGATTGCGGATGACCAGATCGAGCGTAGATTGCCCCACCGATCCCGTTGCACCAAGGATGGTCAGGCTTTTTGCTGACGTCATGATGCCGTCACCGCGATTAACACTGCGGCAAGGGGCAGCGACGAAACCACGCCGTCCAACCGATCCAATGCCCCGCCGTGGCCCGGCAAGAGCCGTCCGCTGTCCTTCACCCCGGCGGTCCGCTTCATCCAGCTTTCAAAAAAATCACCGGCTTGCGCGGCAATTGCCAATATCGGACTGGCCAGAGCAAGATCACGCGGCAGACCAAAATAACGCGCCAGCAGCAGTCCCACGGCGAGTGCGGAGATTATGCCGCCAACAAGGCCCGCCCATGTCTTGCTGGGGCTAATGGTAGGCGCTATTCTTGGCCCACCGATACCGCGCCCTGCAAAATAGGCGCCGATGTCCGTCGCCCAGACCAGCGATAACGCCCAAGCTGTAAGCAGCAGTCCATCGTCCTGCCCCCGTATCCAAAGCAATGCCATGATTGGCAATCCGACATAGACCGCGCCCAACCCAAATTTGATATTGCGGCTGATCGTCGTCAAAAAGACTGTTACGCCGAGGATGAAGCCAAACGCCAACAGCCCCGGGCCAGCAGCAATCGGCGCCATCAGCGCGAGCGGAACACACAGGGCCAATTGCCCCGTCCGCCCAAAAGCCGCTGCATTGGTAAGCGATGCCCATTCGCCCATCATCAGTAACCCGGCTGTAACCGCCAGCAGCCACATTGCATTGTTACCAAGGAAAAGCGCCAATGCGGCAAGCCCGACCAGCATGACGCCAACGATAATGCGTGTTCGCAATTCAATCACAAGCCACCAAAGCGCCGCTCACGCCCGGCATATCGCTCTACCGCATCGGTGAGTTGTTCTGCGCCGAAATCGGGCCAGAGCGTGTCAACAAACAGCAATTCGGCATAAGCCAATTGCCATAGCAGGAAGTTGGACAAGCGCTGTTCACCCGACGTCCGGATCAACAGGTCCGGTGGTGGCAAATCACTGGTATCCAAAAGGCTTTCGATCATCGCAGTGTCGATTGTTGCAGGATCAAGCGTCCCAGCCTTCGTTGCCTCGGCCAAATTTCGGGCGACCTCAACCAACTCATTTTGCGACCCGTAATTCAGGGCAATAACTAGGGTGGTCGCTGTGTTCGCCGATGTTCGGGCAATCGCCTCATCAATCATCGTCACCAGATCAGGAGCCAAAGCCCGATATTTGCCGATGACGCGCAGCCGGACACCGTTTTTGGCCAATTCATCAATATCGGTTTGGATGAACCGGCGGAGCAAGCCCATCAAATCACTGACTTCTTCAGCCGGACGCCGCCAGTTTTCCGTTGAAAATGCGTAAAGCGTCAGCACTTCGATGCCGAGATCACCTGCGGCACGGACAGTGTTGCGCGCGGCTTCGATACCTTTTCGGTGCCCGGCAATACGCGGCAAATGCCGTCGCTTTGCCCAGCGGCCGTTGCCGTCCATGATGATCGCGACATGGCGGGGAACATCGCCCTGCCCTGCCCCGTTCTTGGTGGCCGGAGCCGTCGTCACTTGCCTAAAATTTCTTTTTCTTTGGCCCCGTATGCAGAATCTATGTCGGCAATCGCAGCATCGGTGATTTTTTGAACCTCGGTTTCAAGCCGCTTGCGAATGTCTTCGCCAATTTCTTTCTTATTTTCGTCGGTTTTTAGCGCATCCATGCCATCCCGGCGGACGTTCCGCGCAGCAATTTTGGCTTTTTCCGCATATTGACCGCCGATTTTGACCAGCTCCTTGCGCCGTTCCTCCGTCATATCCGGGATCGGCAGGCGGATATTGTTGCCGTCGGTGATCGGATTGATGCCAAGACCGGCGTTGCGGATCGCTTTTTCAACCGGTGTGATGTTGGACCGATCCCAAACCTGCACCGAAAGCATGCGCGGATCGGGGGCGGAAACCGTGGCAACTTGGTTGAGCGGCATATTAGCCCCGTAGACCTCGACCACAATCGGATCGAGCAATGACGTATTTGCCCGCCCAGTCCGCAATCCGGCCAGATCGTGCTTCAGCGAGTCGACCGCGCCTTGCATCCGCCGTTCAATATCGGCCTTGTTATAGGCTGGCATCAGTTCTGCTCCTTATTTTGCACGATTGTCGCAACGCCTTCGCCAGCAAGGACACGGGACAGATTGCCCGGCTCCCGGATCGAAAACACGACAATAGGAATATCATTGTCACGGCAGAGCGAGATCGCACTTGCATCCATGACTTTTAAGTTCTCAGAAAGAACACGGTCATAACTCACTGTTTCATAACGTTTTGCTGTCGGAACTTTTTTCGGATCTGCGTCATAGACCCCGTCGACGCTTGTCCCTTTGAACAACGCATCACAGTTCATTTCAGCCGCGCGTAATGCCGCGCCGGAATCCGTCGTGAAATACGGGCTGCCGACCCCTGCTGCAAAAATGACCACGCGGCCCTTTTCCAGATGCCGTTCTGCGCGGCGCCGGATCACCGGTTCGCACACCGCGTCCATCTGGATCGCGGATTGCACCCGCGTGTGAACCCCAAGTTGTTCAAGTGCATTCTGCATGGCCAGCGCATTCATTACTGTGGCAAGCATGCCCATATAATCGGCCTGCGCGCGGTCCATTCCCTTTGCGGCCCCCGCCATACCGCGGAAAATGTTGCCGCCACCGATGACGAGGCAGATTTGATAGCCTGCTTCTTTGGCGGCTTTCACTTCACCCGCCATCCGAGCCACGGTTACCGGATCAATGCCAAAGCCTTGATCTCCCATCAGGACTTCGCCGGAAAGCTTTAAGAGGATACGTTTGAAACGGGGGCGCGCCATAGGTTTCAGATCTCTCTCATTATATTTTTATATGGAAACGGCGCGCACCCTAATCCGGGTACGCGCCGATGCCAAGCGTCCTGACGGGATTAAACGCCAGCCGCTGCTGCGACTTCGGCTGCAAAATCGCTTTCCGCCTTTTCAATGCCTTCGCCAAGCTGGAAACGCACATAGTCCTTTAGCACGATTGACGTGCCAGCTTCTTTGCCCGCAGCGGCCACGACGTCAGCGATCTTGGTTTTTCCGTCGATCACGAACACCTGGTTCAGAAGTGCATTTTCCTTCACAAATTTCGCAACCGCGCCTTCGATCATCTTGCCAAGAAATTCGGCTGGCTTGCCTGATTCGGCGGCCTTTTCAGCCGCGATCGCGCGTTCCCGCTCTATCACGTCGGTCGGAATACCACTTTCATCCAGCGCCAGTGGGAAAGCGGCGGCGACATGCATCGCCAATTGCTTGCCAAGGCTTTCCAGTTTTTCAGCCGGAGCCGCACTTTCAAGCGCAACGAGAACGCCGATCTTGCCAAGACCTGGACCAGCGGCATTGTGAACATAGGCGACAACCGCACCTTCGTTCACGCTCAAACGCTTTGCCCGGCGCAAATTCTGGTTTTCACCGATGGTAGCGATATTATTGGTCAACACGTCCGCGACCGTATCGCCCGCTGGATGTTTCGCAGCCGCCAGCGCCGCAATATCATCCCCGGTTTCAAGCGCAATCGCCGTCACCGTGCGAACAAAATCCTGGAACTGATCATTTTTTGAGACGAAATCGGTTTCACTGTTCACTTCAACCGCAACACCAACCGTGCCCGAAACGGCAACGCCGACGAGGCCCTCAGCTGCGGTCCGGCTTGATTTCTTCGACGCAGTAGCAAGCCCTTTGGCGCGAAGCCAGTCAACCGCTGCATCCATTTCGCCACCCGTTTCGGTCAGCGCCTTTTTGCAATCCATCATTCCAGCGCCGCTGGTTTCGCGCAGTGCTTTCACTGCTGCTGCTGTAATTTCAGCCATGTTCGTTCCTTTTGAATGCAGATGCCCCCGCGCGCAGGCGGGGTCCAGTGCCACTGGTTAAGGCTAGACCCCGGCTTTCGCCGGGGTACAACATCATTATGCTTCGGGCGTCGCTTCTTCAGCCGCAACCTCGGGAGCCACTTCTTCGGCAATTTCTTCAACTACAGGTGGCTCTTCAGCAACGGCTTCCGTTACAACTTCAGCAACTGGGGCCGCTTCGACAGCAGCCTCAACAACGGGAGCTTCTTCGACAACGGGAACTGCCTCAACAACGGGCGCTGCCTCAACAACAGGAGCTGGTTCGACAACGGGTTCAGCCAGAGCCGCTTCAGCAGGTGGCGTATCCATCGCGCCTAGATCAACGCCGCGTGCAGCGGCACCAGTTTGGCCGCCACGGGTGGCCGCAGCGGCAATCGCGTCGCAATAAAGACGGATTGCCCGGCTGGCATCGTCGTTGGCAGGCACCGGAAAGGCAATGCCGTCCGGCGATACGTTGGAATCGAGGATCGCAACCACCGGAATGCCAAGAACATTGGCTTCCTTGATGGCCAATTCTTCCTTGTTCGCGTCGATGATGAAAATCACATCGGGAATCCCGCCCATGTCGCGGATGCCGCCAAGCGAGAGTTCGAACTTGTCGCGCTGACGCGTCAATTGCAGAACTTCTTTCTTTGTGAGGCCTGCGGTGTCCCCAGCAAGCTGCTCTTCCATCGCCTTGAACTTTTTGATGGAGCCAGAAATCGTTTTCCAGTTGGTGAGCATGCCGCCCAGCCAGCGGTGGTTGACATAATGCTGACCAGAGGCGCGTGCGGCCTCGGCAATTGGATCCTGCGCCTGACGCTTAGTGCCGACGAACAGCACCTTGCCACCGCGCGCCGCCGTTTGCGCCACGAAATCGAGCGCGCGGGCGAACAAAGGAACCGTCTGCGATAGATCAAGAATATGAACGCCGTTACGATCGCCAAAGATATATGGTTTCATTTTTGGATTCCACCGATGTGTCTGGTGGCCAAAATGTGCGCCAGCTTCCAACAGCTGATGCATGGTGACAGTAGGTGCCGCCATGGGGATAGTCTCCTTCCGGTTAGTCCACTGGGCAGCGAGAATGAAGCGACGCTTCACACCGGTTTATGTGCCACCCATGCGGGATTGAGCGGCGCGCTTAGCGGGGGTCTGGCGTGAATGCAAGGGTAGTTGTGCTTGCTGTGAAAATGTGATACTGTGATTAAATGAAAAATGTGACCATTGCTTTGGACGATGAAACCCACCGGCAAGCCCGAATCCGCGCGGCGGAATTGGGAACATCGCTGTCGGCATTGGTGAAAGACTATTTGAACGGGCTGGTCCCGGGCAATCCTGTGAAAGGAGTAGAAGATATGGCAATGACCTTTAATTACGAGCCGCTCACTGTACCCATGCCGCCTTTGCGGAAGCTTGGGCAGATGAAAGGTGAAATTTGGTACGCCGACGATTTCGACAGCTGGCCTGATGAAATTCAAAAGACTTTCGACGCAATGTATGAAGGTGCGATTGTCCCGCATCCGTGAAGTTGCTGCTTGATACCAATGCGCTGATGTGGGCCGTGGAGGGCAATAGCCGCCTTGGTCGCAAAGCCTTGGCAAAAATCGAAAATCCGCGAAACGAAATAGCCTTCAGCACGGTTTCACTTTGGGAAATCATCATCAAAATCAGGGTTGGCAAATTGCGCCAGGACTGGAAAAAACTGGCGGCCACAGCGATTCAGGCTGGGTTTAGGCGCATCGACATCAACGTGACGCATATGCAGGCGCTCGACACCTTACCTTTCTATCACGGCGATCCGTTCGATCACCTCATCCTTGCGCAAGCGATTGCCGAGCAAGCGACAATTGTAACCGCAGACAGCAATATGATGCGTTACGGCGTGCCGATATTGGAATGTGGGTGACGTGGAATGTTTCAAGGGCCACGCGCCTGAGGGTGGGGGTATCAGTCCGAGATCAACCGCGTGTTGCGGCGGCACGTAGCGGCACATTGATCGCGGGGTGAATTGAACCTCGCGTCTTCGCGTGCGAAAATCTGGATACTTCGGCGCGGCGGGAGGCTGGGTGGTTTGGTTCACGCGAAGACGCGAAGGTTTTTTGATTGATAGATACAAACTATAGCCGAACTACCACCGGAATGGACCCTCAACCCAATTTTCGTTCGGAACGGAACCAAGGACATAAGGATCCTCGACACTAAGAGCTGTGATGATGAGCCGCTTTTGAATGTTGATCACAAACACCGAGGCCAGCAACTCAGTCGAACAACCATATCTGATTGCAAATTGGTCGCCAAGCATCAGCTTGTCTCGCTTTGGCATGACCAATTCGGGCGCAGCCTTTAAAATTTCCTTAAGCTCATGCCCCATGCGAAAATCAGCGTTCGTGCTAAAGGACAGATAGATGGCTGCGCCGAATGGCAACGGATGCTGAAAACACTGGTAATGCAGTCCTAGCGCCAGCTTCTTGCCAACCATCCTAAAATGGGGAAACCAAATGTCGGTATCGATCTTCGCAATTGGCAGGTCGGAGTAGGTGTTTCCATTCCCCGGCAAGAGGCCAATTCGCTCTACCTCACGTCGCTTTTCATTGGCCGACATTTTGAGGCTTTGAATCACTTTCGGGTGGTTAATGCGCACCGAATCCCTTCGGGCAATGTATCGTTTATGGTTTTCGCCGTCGGCGAAGTAGCTCGTCAGGAGTGAAACCACGTCTTCCGACATCCTCGATGCGCGATTGCACATTTCACACGAAGGGAACACGAAACCTTCGGGCCACTTTCGATCACGAAAAAATACGCGACCCGGCTGATGATCCGGTTCAACGGACCGAACTCTTCCGCCACAGAAACAGCAAAATGGGTGATCTACGAGAAACTTCTTTTTCCAGTTTTTCGCCTCACTCATATCCCTACCTAGTCAACTTCTTATACGCCAACCGCGTTGGCCGATCCGCCGCGTCGCCCAGTCTGCGGCGTTTATCCTCTTCATAGCTTTCGAAATTGCCTTCGAACCATTCAACATGGCTGTCGCCCTCGAACGCCAAAATGTGCGTCGCGAGGCGATCGAGGAAGAATCGATCATGGCTGATCACGACCGCGCAGCCGGCGAAATTTTCCAGCGCCTCTTCAAGCGCGCGGAGCGTTTCGACGTCGAGATCGTTGGTCGGCTCATCGAGCAGCAGCACATTGCCACCCGCCGCGAGCATTTTTGCGAGATGGACGCGGTTGCGTTCACCGCCCGACAGTTGGCCGACCTTTTTCTGTTGATCGGTGCCCTTGAAGTTAAACGCGCCGACATAGGCACGGGTGTTCACCTCATGCTTGCCGAAATAGAAACGTTCGTTGCCGCCGGACACTTCCTCCCAGACGTTTTTGTTCGGATCAAGATCATCGCGGCTTTGATCGACATAGCCCAGCTTGACCGTTTCCCCGACCTTGATCGTGCCGCTGCCGGGTTGTTCCTGCCCGGTGATCAGTTTGAACAGGGTTGATTTGCCCGCGCCGTTGGGGCCGATCACCCCGACAATCCCGCCGGGGGGAAGCGTGAATTCGAGGTCTTCAAACAATAATTTATCACCGTAGGATTTTGTGAGGCCGTGTGCCTCGATCACGTTGCCGCCTAGCCGTGTAGGTATCTGGATCAGGATTTGTGAGCCACCGGGGCGGCGGTCCGCCTGCCGCTCGACAAGTTCGTCAAACGCCCGGATCCGCGCTTTCGACTTGGTCTGACGCGCTTTGGGGCTTTGGCGGATCCACTGGAGTTCCTCCTTGATCGCCTTGGCGCGGCTTTCATTCTCGCTATCTTCCTGTTCAAGCCGCTTTGCCTTGCCTTCGAGCCATTTTGAATAATTGCCCTCAAACGGGATGCCGCGCCCGCGATCAAGCTCCAGCACCCAGCCGACGACATTGTCGAGGAAATAGCGATCATGGGTGACCAGGATGACGTTGCCGGCATAATCGATCAGATGTTTTTCCAGCCATTGGACGCTTTCAGCATCGAGATGGTTGGTCGGCTCATCGAGCAAGAGCACTTCTGGCTTTTCGAGGAGCAAGCGGCACAGCGCAACGCGGCGGCGCTCCCCCCCCGACAGATTTTCCACG
>JANNWX010000145.1:0-11378 GCA_031409315.1 Sphingomonadales bacterium
GCCCGGCTTGACAATGGCCGGATAACACCAGTGGGCCAAAATGATAGCGCCGCGCTCCGGTCGCTGGCTGGTTCAAACACGCTCATCGTTCGCGAACCGGGATCACCACCAGCAACGGATGGAGAAATAGTCCGTTACATCACATAAGACAGCCCCTTGACGTGGAACAAAATGTTTCCTACACGTTCCGCGTTCGTTCCAGACAAGGGGCCTGATATGCTGACGCGCAAACAACATGAACTGGTGTGTTTCATCTATGATCGACTTGCCGATACCGGTGTGTCGCCATCATTTGAAGAAATGAAAGAAGCGCTTGATCTCAAATCAAAATCTGGCGTTCACCGCTTGATTTCCGCGCTGGAGGAACGTGGGTTCATTCGCCGCCTGCCTAACCGCGCCCGTGCACTAGAAGTGGTGAAAATGCCCGAACGCGGGGACGCGACGCGTGCCGTTACCACAAGCAATGTTGTTTCGATGCCCTCGCGCGCACCCTCATTGCCGACCGCTGCTAATGACGTGCTGGAAATCCCATTGCACGGCCGGATTGCCGCCGGATTGCCGATTGAAGCGATGGAAGGCCAGACCAGCCTTTGTGTGCCGGCCGCACTGCTTGGACCGGGTGAGCATTATGCGCTTGAAGTGTCGGGCGATTCGATGGTTGAGGCCGGGATACTCGATGGGGATTTTGCCCTTGTCCGCAAGACGCAAACCGCGCGCAACGGCGAAATTGTGGTCGCCTTGATTGATGACAGCGAAGCGACGCTCAAATATTTTCGCAACGAAGGCGCTATGATCCGGCTTGATCCCGCGAACCGCGCCTATGAACCGCAACGTTACGCACCTCGGCAAGTGCAAATTCAGGGCGCACTCGCTGGATTATTGCGCCGATACTGAAACGGGGCGTTGGCATTGCGGGCGCTGGCGACCCACGGATGGTCATCGCGCACGGGGTGGACACTATCCACCCTTCCCTTGGCCAAAAAAACAGCCAAACCGCCTGTTTTTGTCAGTAAGACACGGTCAGCCTTAAACCAGCGCGGCTTGCAAGCGGGTGGCAGACGACGGTCGCTGATCACAATATCTGCCGCAGCGCATTGTTGGATAAACTGTGCCCATGGCAAAAAATGGCGGCTGCGGGTTGCTAGGATCGACCAGACACGCGTGCCCCTTTCCGCCCGAACCTGACAAACATCGGCACTGCACTTTGCACCGCTTAACACATCCAGATCATCAAGATCATCGGCATAGGCACTGCGTTCGGCAAGAAGATTGCGGACATAATCCCCGGTGCGCGGTCGAAGTATGGCGATTTTGCCTCGTTCATCAGCAATTGCCAGATGGCGCCCGTCGCCCGTCACCAGCATATCAGGGCGCGGTTCCCATAGCGCAATAAGCGCACCGACAATGATCGGCGCCATGCCCCAGCGCCGCTCTCGCGATCGCCATAACAGCAGCCACAGGCCGCCGCCCATCATCAATCCAAAGGCGAATATCGGGATCGCCGGCAGGAGTGCAACGGCCCCGGGCGCGGATTGAACCCAGTGGGCCAGCAGGAGCAGCGCTTGCAGCGACAACCCCGTCAGCCACCACAAAGGTGCCCCTAAACCGGCAACGTCGAACAGCAAGGCAAGCGCCTCCAACGGCATGATGACGAAGGTGGTGAGCGGTATCGCGATGATATTTGCCAGCGCGCCGTAAAGCCCCGATTTATGGAAATGGAACAAAGCGATAGGCGCGAGCGCGATTTCCACAGCAAGCCCGGTTAACAATAAAGATAAAATGGTCCGCAAAATCCGCGCAACAAGACCCTCATCGCGCCGTTGGGTCAGCCGCTTGACGATGGCGCTTTCGTGAAGCGCGACAATCGCCGTGATCGCCGCAAAGCTCAGCTGAAAACTTGGCCCGACCAAGGATTCTGGCCAGAAAATCAGCACTATCGTCGCACCGGTCGCAACCAACCGGAGGGTCAGCGCCTCGCGCCCCATGGCAATGCCTGCCAGCACCAAAAGCGCAGCGATGCACGACCGTATGGTCGGCACCTCTGATCCCGTCAGCAGCGTATAGCCAATGCCAGCAAGCGCGCCAAATCCTGCAGCAATGACAATCAGTGGCCAACGGAGCGCCAAGGCCGGGCTAAGCGCAAACAGCCGCAAGACCAGAAACATCGTCGCGGCCACAACCGCCGTGATATGAAGGCCGGACACCGACAACAGATGCGCCAGTCCGCTGGCGCGCATCGCCTCTTGATCTTCGGCAGACACGCCGCCCTGATCGCCGGTTGCCAATGCCGCTGCAATCCCGGCCTGGCTACCAGACAGACGCGTCCTGATATGGCTGGACAGCCGTTCGCGGGCATTGCCACTATCTCCGGGTTTTGCCGAAATTATGGTCACTTTGCCCGTTGCCTTGCCGATCGCGCCAATGCCTTGAAACCAGGCGTAGCGCGCAAAATCATAACTGCCCGGCACGGCGGCCTCTGGCGGTGGAACAAGCCGTGCGTTGCCGGCCACCCGGTCACCGGCCACTGGCACGTTCAAAAGATCACGGTCCGCAATTGTCACACGAATACGCTCTGGCAAATTCAATCGTTCGTCCGGTTCGATGGTCAGCCGCACCCGGCTTTTCGCTGTTTGCACCTCAACCTTGGCAATAAGACCGTCAATTGCAGAAAAAACCGGGCGCGGAACAATTTGGGCCGCAACATTTTGGGATCGTTGCCAGATATGCGCACAGCCAAGTGCAAGCGCCGTTCCCGTCATGAGCAAAAACACGCCAGTTCGCCATTTGGTGCCGATGGCAAGCCCACCTGCGGCAATCGCCAGCCCCAAAATGATAAAGGCAATCCATGCTGAATCGCGTGGAAAAACAAACCATGCGGCGATTCCGGTACCAAAGAAAACGGGAAACCAAAGCACGATCTGGTTGCGTTCGCGCTCAAACCACGATTCGATTGTGAAAACACGCCGCCCAACCGCTGTTTGAAGCGTATGAAATCCCGTGCTAGGGGCGTCGCCGGTCTGGTTGGCCATCATCCCTGTTGTTGGAGAATATGCGCGTGGGCGCAAGCATAGAAAATCGCCTGGTCGTTACCCGGTTTGCTCCGTCGCCGACGGGCTTCCTGCATATTGGCGGCGCGCGAACAGCCCTGTTTGCTTGGCTGTATGCCCGCGCACACGGCGGCAAGTTCCTGCTGCGGATCGAAGATACCGACCGGGCCCGCTCCACCGAACCGGCGATTGACGCGATTATAGACGGGATGCGTTGGTTAGGGCTTGATTGGGACGGGGATGTGGTCTTTCAATTTGCCCGCGCCGCGCGTCACAGCGAAGTTGCGCACCAGCTGCTCGCGGCTGGAAAGGCGTATAAATGCTTTGCAACGGCAGATGAATTGACCGCGATGCGTGATGCACAGCGCGCTGCCAAACAGCCGATCCGTTATGATGGCCGCTGGCGGGACCGCGATTCCGCACAAGCGCCCGCCGACGCGCCATTCGTTATCCGCCTAAAAGCGCCGCAAGAAGGCGCAGTGACGATCCATGACCGGGTTCAGGGCGACGTGACCGTCAACAACGCTGAATTGGACGATTTCATCCTGCTGCGCTCAGACGGCACCCCAACATATATGCTCAGCGTTGTTGTCGACGATCAGGATATGGGCGTCACCCATGTGATCAGGGGCGATGATCATTTGAACAATGCTTTTCGTCAGCTCGCTCTGATTAGGGCGATGGGCTGGCCCGATCCGATATATGCCCATGTGCCGATGATCCTGGGCAGTGACGGAGCGAAATTATCCAAACGACACGGGGCCTTGGGGGTTGATGCGTATCGTGATCAATTTGGCTATCTGCCAGAAGCCGTGAACAATTATCTCCTCCGG
Organism: Sphingomonadales bacterium; assembly: GCA_031409315.1. Classification (GTDB taxonomy): domain Bacteria; phylum Pseudomonadota; class Alphaproteobacteria; order Sphingomonadales; family Sphingomonadaceae; genus Aquisediminimonas. The sequence continues at coordinate 3,881 of JANNWX010000145.1, forward strand.
CTCGGCTGGGGGCATGGAGACGCAGAAATCATTTCGCGCGAACAGGCGATTGGCTGGTTCGATATTGACGATGTTGGTCGTTCGCCGTCACGTTTCGATTTCAAAAAGCTAGAAAATCTCAACGCGCACTATATGCGAGAAGCCAGTGATGCCTATCTGGCGAACAGTGTCCGGTCGCGCGTCGAATCCCATTTCGGGCGCGCCTTATCCGATGATGATATGGCCCTACTGACCAAAGCGATGCCCGTTTTGAAGGTCCGCGCAAAGACCATATTTGATCTTGGTGATGGCGCAGAATTCTTGTTTGAAACAGCGCCAATTTCGCTCGACGAGAAGGCAAAAAGCCTGCTAGATAAGGATGCGATTGTCCTGTTGGGCAAAGTCCGTGATGCACTGGTGGGCCTTTCCGAATGGGAAATGGCGACGCTCGAGGAAAGTGTGAAGGGCGTTGCCGAAGAGGCCGGTATCGGCCTTGGCAAGGTGGCACAGCCCCTGCGGGCTGCGTTGACTGGCCGGGGGACCTCCCCCGGAATTTTTGATGTGCTGGCGCTGCTCGGACGAACCGAGTCGCTTGCAAGAATATGTGATTGTCTGGGCGACACGCGCGCCTAAACAGAAGGGGCAAGAAAATGAGTGAAAAAACAGCAAAGCTCTCAATTGGTGGCGTGGACAGTGATTATGCTGTGCTTTCAGGCAGCGTTGGCCCCGATGTTATCGATATTCGCAAACTATACGCAAAAACCGGCACATTTACCTATGATCCCGGCTTCACGTCGACGGCGGCCTGCGAATCGGCCTTGACCTACATCGACGGCGATGAAGGAATATTGCTCCACCGAGGTTATCCGATCGGCCAATTGGCGGAACATTCCAGCTTCATGGAGGTCGCCTATCTTTTGCTCAACGGCGAATTGCCAGACGGCCCAACCCTGAACAAATTTTCCGGAACAATTACCCGCCATACGATGCTGCATGAACAATTGATGCAATTTTACCGGGGGTTTAGGCGCGATGCGCACCCGATGGCCGTCATGTGCGGCGTCGTTGGCGCGCTGTCGGCTTTCTATCACGATTCAACCGACATCACTGATCCCCACCAGCGTATGGTTGCCAGCCACCGACTGATCGCAAAAATGCCGACGATTGCCGCCGCTGCTTACAAATATTCTGTTGGCCAGCCCTTTGTCTATCCCGATAACTCCCTCTCCTACACCGGCAATTTTCTGCGGATGACCTTTGGTGTTCCGGCGGAAAAATATGAAGTGAACCCAATTGTTGAGCGGGCGTTGGACCGGATTTTCATCCTGCATGCCGATCATGAACAAAATGCATCGACATCGACCGTGCGGCTGGCCGGTTCTTCAGGTGCCAACCCCTTTGCGTGCATTGCGGCTGGCATCGCGTGCCTATGGGGCCCGGCGCACGGCGGCGCGAATGAAGCGGCACTCCATATGCTGCGCGAAATTGGCACAGTTGACAGGATTCCTGAATATATCGCGCGCGCAAAGGACAAGAATGATCCGTTTCGCCTGATGGGCTTTGGCCACCGGGTCTATAAAAATTATGATCCGCGCGCGACCGTGATGCAACAAACGGTCCGCGAAGTCCTGAGTGAATTGGGCGTGACCGACCCGATTTTTGATGTGGCGCTGCAACTCGAGGACATGGCGTTGAACGACCCCTATTTCATCGAAAAGAAACTCTTTCCCAATGTCGATTTCTATTCAGGCGTGATCCTGTCTGCCATTGGCTTTCCAACAACGATGTTTACAGCGCTTTTCGCGCTCGCTCGCACGGTAGGCTGGGTTGCCCAGTGGAACGAGATGATTTCGGATCCGGAACAGAAAATTGGTCGCCCGCGCCAGCTTTATACCGGGCCTGCAGAGCGCGATTATGTTGCGGCTGATAAGCGTTAGAGTGATTTCGAGTTAAATGGGACATTTAACGGCTCGGAAATCACGGTAAAGCAACAGTTTAGACCCCCATTTTGATTCAATCAATATGGAATAGGGTCTAGTTTTACTGTTTGGGCAGGGTGAGGACGAAGCGCGCCCCTTGCCCCGGCGCGCTATCGACATTGATATCGCCGCCCATTGCCCGGGCAAGTTTGCGTGCGATGTAAAGGCCAAGGCCACTGCCACCGGGCTCTGAAGGATCAACCCGTCCGAACTTTTCAAAAATGCGTTCGTGATCCTCGGCTGCAATGCCCTTGCCTTGGTCGGCGATAACAATGGCTGCCAGATCGCTTTCCTCTTCGGAACGGATCCACACCATTGCCCCTTGCGGTGAATAACGGACGGCATTGCCGATCAAATTGACCAGAATTTGCAAGACCCGGCGAAACTCACCAACTGCGGGCAAAACCTCATCAGCATCGGGCATATCAATCCTGACGCCTTGATCAGCCGCCCGAACCGCCAGCAATCCGGCTGCGCGTCTGGCAACATCGGTCAGATCGACCGCCTCCAACGCGACATGGAAATCATTGCTTTCGATCGATTGAAGGTCGCCTAGATCATCAACCAGACCAAGCAAATGGCGTCCTGCATTGGAAATATCACTCGCATAATCGACATAATCATGGCGCAGTGGGCCATCATTCTGCGCAGCGATATCGTCCGCATTGGCAATGATATTGCTGATTGGCGCGCGGAGAGCATCGTCAAGCTTGGCGGCATATATCCCGTGCATGATGCCATCTTCGGGCTTTGTTTGGGGCACAACACTGGGGGCATTGGCGATGCGATTGATCTGCCCATGCAGGCCGGAAAACTGGCCGCCTGAATCAAAAACAGGCTCACCTGAAAGCAACACTGACCCCATCGGCGAACCGATAAATTCGGCTGCCTGATCCACAAATCGTGCCCTTTCGGCCATCGCCACAAGTATCGGAAGCGCACCAAATTCGTCAGGTTTAAGGGCAAACAGCGCGGTCAATGGCTTGCCGGGCGCGGTGCGGGCGACGGATCCAAATTCGACATTTATCCCGGGAGACAATTTTGTAATTCGCAACATCCGGTCGGTTTCCCATGCCCCATCAGATTCAAGACGGGCAAAATCAAACCCGGCTGCTTTCACGCTATCGGGGTCGGGAATGGTCGTTCCTCGTTCATTCCATTCGGTAATCGCGATATGGACAATATCTTGTTCAAGCTTTGCACGAACCAGCAGGTCCAGCACGCGGTGGCCGTCCGCTGCAACGACCGGGCGGGAAACCAATATGCCTAGGTTTCGGGCAAGCCGTGCCAATGTCGCGATTTGCGGGACAGCAACGGCACCGCCAGAAACGCCGCCCGCGCCCAAATGTAGGGCGAGCAACGGCAGGTCCGCCGATATCAGGCAGCCATTGGCATCAACTTGTCCGGCAACAATCATCGGCACGCCATAAGCCAGTTGTGGTTAACACCCCGCTAAACGTCGGAAATCTTTCGAATCCGCCAAGCCAATTCGCCGGTCAGCAAGGCAATACACAAACCCAAGCCAAACCCGGAAAAACCTGCCAGCCCCGATATTGCCAGGACCGCCGCGATGCCCCCGGTATCATTTCGCCATAGCAAATGACGCGGGTCCGCAGCCAGCATCAGCCTGATAAGTAAAATAATAGAAATGACCCATAAACATATGATAATGAATATAATATTAGATGATTCTAAGAATTTATAATAAGCATCCGCGCCGATAATAACCACAAGAAGTAACCATCTCCACCGCCGGAAAACTGGATGAATTGGGCGGTGAGAAACCGAAACCTGATCGACCAACCGTGCGCACGACGCGGGTAATGCCGCAAGCGCGAATAAAAGATACGAGAGGCTGAGTATTCCTGCAACAGCAGCAGATAGGGTCATGAAATATATACATATTCCGATAATCGCCGCATGGAATCCCGACATATTTCGCGCCGCCGCAAATCGTGCAATCGGTTTTGCCAGATAAGCCATGATGTGGTCGAACCAACCGGTGCCTGCCCCCTTAACTTCCCGGTCGAACAGGTCGTTCGTCGCAAAAACGGCCTCGGCCTGTGTATCGGCGCGCAACACCGCGTCAACGCTGACATGTTTTGCGCTTTGTTGAACAGACACCCGCAACAGCGTTGGCCCCAGCGCCCATTCGCCCAATCTGGCTGCGGTTTCCCGCACGGTCGTGCCATCTGTTTTGCCAAGCCCTGCCCATTTCAACTTTGCGTCAATACGTTCAAAACGCTCAAATTCCGGGCGCGCGGGGATGGTCAGCAAGGCTGGACTGGCGGTTGCGATCACGCCCTGCAACTGTTCATTGTCGATGATGATTGGCCCAAAAAAATATAGGACATCCTCATCGGGATGAATGTGATCAGCGGCTTCCCGGGCGTTGCGAACCAGCACCACGGGCAGCTTATCGGCCTTCAATTTGTCGATTTCCGCGACGATTGCGCCCGACAATTCGGTGACCATGATGATGATATGACTGGCACCGCCCAGAACGGCCTGACGCACTTGCCGTTCGAGCAAGGTTTGTCCCGCGACGCGCAGCATCAACGGTTGAACGCTGGCACGCTCCCCTTCTTCGTCGCTTCCAAGAATGAGCGCAGCCGATGACAAGCCCTTCTCTCCCCCAAATCGTCAGCGAAGACCGATAGGGTGATTGTCAGGGTTTAAGCAAGAGAATCGCGCGTTTCACTCTGCGGATGGCGACGGGGTCACCGGGTGCGGCTTCCAAAGCCTCTTGGGATGCGCTCAGCAATTGCATCGCGCCAAAGCTGGCCGCCAATCCCTTCAGCCGCCACGCAGCGGCCCGCCAATTGGCATCACACCGCGACCGAACCAACAGGTCGGCATGGCGTTCCGCGCTGTCGACAAGGGCCGAACGCAATTCTTCAACCATCGAAGGATCATCGCCAACCGCAGCGGCAAGGGCCGCATCAAGAGCACCGGGTTCATAAGCCATATGCACAGCCATAATATGAAGCGGTTAAGGAGGTATTTCTTCGGGCTTTCGCAATTGGCAATAATCGTGGTAAACGGGTCTTATGAGTGGGGGATCTACAATCATTGGCCCGTGGCCGAATAAGGCAGCATCGAGCACGGATGTTGAATTGGAAGGCTTCGCGCCGCAACCCGAGCAAACGGCTGTTGCAGCTGATCGTGACGACGACGGCGAAGAATTTGCCGCGCCGCGCCGCGATTGGGGCCGGATGCTCTTTGCTACGTGCCTCCTGCTCCTCGCCATCGCATGGACCGGAATTGCCGGATTTACGCACTATTCGGCGCTTTCTGGGCGCGCGCCCTCACTGGTTGACGCAACACAATTTCTCGGCACCTTGGCCACACCCCTCGCGCTGATGACTGTCGTTTGGTTGGCCTTCGCCCGCACAGGACGCCGTGAAGAGCGGCGATTTAGCCGCACGATTGACATGCTGAAGGCGGAAGAAGCCCGGCTAAACTTGGTCTTGTCCGAAATTTCACGGCGAATCGGTGAAAGCCGTTCCGCGATCAGCGCAGAAAGCCAGTCGCTCATGGAATTGGGCGGGGAGGCTGCCCAACGGCTGTCGCAAGTGGCAGAAGCGATGCGCGGTGAGGTCGAAGGAATCACTCGCCAGTCCAACACCCTTAAATTCAGCGCCTCTGCCGCCCGCGCCGATATGGCCGTTTTGCTGACTGACATGCCAAAGGCCCAGCTCCAAACCCGGCAAATGGTGACCGCGCTTCAAGAGGCGGGCATGGCGGCGCAGGATCAGGCGACCGGACTCGACACCGTGCTCGCAACATTGGCGCAGCGCGGTCAGGACGCTGAAATGATCGCCAGCGGCGCCGCGCAAAATCTGGCGACCCATATTGAGCGGATCGAGAGTTTGAGCGATTCTGCCGTCACCCGCCTCGATCAGGCATCAGAACTGATCGCGCAAGCAGTCGACACAACTTTGGCTCGCGCCGACACTGCCCTTTCAAGCGCGCGACAGGATATTGAGGCGCAGGGCGTTTCGTTGCTGGCCATGGTCGAACAGAGCCAGGAATCGATGGCTCTCGCGGGTCAGGATGCAACAGAGTCGATCCAAAATCGGGTCAGCGAGATCGCCGAACAGGTTGCGCAGATCGTGGCAATGTTTGCCGAGCAGGATAGTGCGAGCAAGGCAATACTCGACACGCTGAGCCGGGATATCGGCACTGTCGAACAGAGGTTCACCGCCCTTGGTGAAGGTGGATCTGATGCGGCTGATCGCGCGTCGACGGCGGTCCAATCCCTGAAAGCGCATGCCGATAAATTGAACCAATCGCTTGACGCAGGCGGAAAAACCGCTGGCTCGTTGATCGCACAGGCCGAAACATTGCTAACCGCGCTGGACGCGTCTGCACGCGAGCTCGATGAAACACTGCCGGCCGCCTACGCTCGATTAGAAAAAGCCGCGGATAATAGCCGGAAGACGGCGGAAGCGGCCCTTCCCGACGTTCTGGCGATGCGCGAAGCATCGCAATTGGCGCTGGAACAATTGCGTGAGGCTGGACAGCTTGTGCATGCGCAGCAATCCGGCATCGAAACAATGGCGACTTCGGCCGATACAATGCTGTCGACCAGCCAGACAAATGCCGGCGCATTGCTGGCCTGCCTTGATGCATTGGAACAACGAACATGGTCGTTGACCGAAACGGCCGGCCCAAAACTTGTCGAATCGCTGGCCAAAGTGAAGGAAGCGGCCAACGCCGCTGCCGAACATGCGCGGATGGCCATGGCTGATATCATCCCGCAAACCGCGCAGTCGCTTGGTGATAAGACACGTGACGCGTTGAACGCTGCGTTGAATCAGCAGGTCGAGGAACAGATGGTGGAGATCGCGCGCACCGCCGAAAGCGCGGTTGGCGCGGCGCAGGTGGCGACGGACCGGCTGATGCGGCAGATGCTGACAATTTCGGAAACCAGCGCCGCACTGGAACTGCGGATTGCCGAGGCCAAAGAAGATGTCGAACGCAGCGACGACACAAGTTTTGCGCGCCGCGTCGCCTTGCTCATCGAATCGCTCAATTCAACAGCGATCGATGTCACAAAGATCCTGTCCAATGAAGTGACCGACACGGCGTGGGCCGCCTATTTGCGCGGCGACCGCGGGGTGTTCACCCGGCGCGCGGTCAAGCTGCTTGATGCCGGTGAAGTCCGCGAAATTGCCCGCTTTTATGAAGAAGAACCGGAATTTCGTGACCAGGTGAACCGGTATATCCATGATTTTGAAGCAATGTTGCGCAACGTGCTCGCCACGCGCGACGGATCCCCGCTCAGCGTCACTCTTCTCTCGTCGGATGCGGGCAAACTCTACGTCGCCTTGGCGCAGGCAATTGACCGACTCCGCAACTGATTACCAACTGCGCAGATCTCGATCTATGAGGATCATCGGTTGGTATTACCGCGCGTAATCCAGCATATCAGTAGTAATCCAGCCAAAGACATAATTGGCATAATATAGCCCGAACAGCAAAACCGATAATAGGGTTGTTCTGATCAGGATCGGCTTGGGCTTAAAATCATGCGG
>JANNWX010000146.1:0-22876 GCA_031409315.1 Sphingomonadales bacterium
AAGTCATCAAGGTCGAACCACTGGCGGGCGACCCGGCGCGCGAACAAGCTCCGTTCGAGGCCGACCAGTCGGTGTGGTTCCGCAACCTTAACCGCGGCAAGGAGTGCCGCCGCCTCGACCTGAAATCGGACGCGGGGCGCGACGAGCTTTGGGCGCTGATCGGCGAAGCCGATGTCTTCGTCGAGGGGTTTCGTCCCGGCGTCACGGCGCGGCTTGGTTTCGATTATGCTGCTGTTGCCGCACGCAATCCCCGTATCGTCTATTGTTCGATATCGGCTTTTGGGCAAAGTGGCGATCTGGCCCACCACCCCGCGCATGATATGGCCGTGCAGGCGATGGCCGGGTTCCTGTCAGTCAACGATGGACGCGATGGAACGCCGGTCGTGCCTGGGGTTGCAGCAGCGGATATGGCCGCGGGATTGACGGCGCTATCGGCTGTGTTGATGGCCTTAATGGGCCGCGACAGGACGGGGCAGGGCGATTATATCGACTGCGCGATGTTCGACAGCCTGTTGCCGTGGTGCGCGCATATTGCGGGCGGGGCGATTGCGGGTGGCGTGTCTCCCGTATCGTCACAACAAAGGTCGCTGGGCGGCGCGGCCTTTTACAATGTGTATCAGACCAAGGATGACAAACATGTTGTTCTGGGCGGTCGCGAATTGAAATTTGTCGAAAATTTACTTGGTGCCTTGGGGAGGGCGGATCTCATTGTGCTTGGTGATGCGCCGGCCGGTGCGCAGCAAGCCCTGATCGATTTTCTGACAGCCACGTTTAGAACAAAGACGCGGGACGAATGGACCTTGTGGTTTGCGGACAAGGATGTGGCTTTTTCTCCGGTGCTCAATTTTCGTGAGGCTTTTGATCAACCCGTCATCGTCGAACGTGGCCTTCTGGTTGAGGTTGAAGGTGCGCACCAATTGGCACCTGCGATCCGGTTTGAAAATGAAAGATGGGAACCAAAACGCGCCCCCGATTTGAATGCCGATGGCTAATTCAGCCGTCCACCTCGATATGCATGGCATAAGCGAAACGGTCACCGGGATGATGGCTTGCGGAAATTTCGAGGATGCGCCCGCCATTGTCACGGTAACAGCGCAAAATGCGCAGGCACGGCGAGCGTTTTGGAATGCCAAGCAGATCGGCCATTTCATTGGTGGCGGTGACGGCCTGAATGTCTTGGGTCACGGTGACAAATTTGATTTTTGCAAGCCGTTCAAGCTGACGGAAAATCGTTTCTTCGGTCGGGTCTATTTTCTGGGCGGGACTCCGCAAAGATTCGTGCACATAAACATCGACCAAAGCTATGGGTTCGCTCGATTCGTTCTGGGTACGAAGACCCTGAAACCGGGTCCAATGGCCACCCGCAACCAATCCCAGATGTTCAGCAATCGGTCGCGGCAATCCGCCTTCGCCAAGGGCTTCGAATTCGGCCTTGGTATTGCGGGCATATTGGAGGATTTCACCAACATTCGACAGTGGTTGGTGCAGGGTGCCGCCCCGTGCCGCCGCTGGCTGGATAATCGTTCCCGATCCGCGCTTGCGCTGGATAAGGCCCTCTGCTTGCAACGCGCGCAACGCCTCTCTCACGGTAAAGCGGCTGACGCCGTAGCGTTGGCACAGCAAGCTTTCGGTCGGGAAAGCATCAGCGCGGTAGACGCCACGCAGAATTTCTTCCCGCAATTCGTCCGCCAGTTCCCGATATCTCGGTTTGGACGCCAAATTCACTCTCCTGCTGTCATGGTCACGCTATAATGGCTGATACCTATAGCCTGATCGAGCAACTAGCCAAGCATTTGCAGCGTCCGGTTGAAAAAGCCGTTCGAGATCATGCACGGCTCCATTTGCTCGATTGGCTGGCCTGCGTTGCCGGTGCCCGGAAATCAGGGTTGCTTGATATGCTGCGGAGCGCCGCTACCCCAGTGATGGAAAAAGCCGCATTCCTTGGCAATGTGTTGGAAATGGACGATGTTCACCGTGCCGCGCTTTTGCACCCCGGGCCGGTTATCTGGCCAGGTGTGATCGATGCCGGGCAGAATATGGATGCATGCCTTGACGCGGCTGTGCGTGGTTATGAGGCGATGATCTGTGTCGGGGCGACATTTGATGCCCATCACTATGCCCATTTTCACCCAACCGCGACAGCAGGGCCGTTTGGTGCGGCGGCGGCGGCGGCCTCGCTTCGGGGTTGTAATGAAGACCAAACCGGCGCGGCGCTTGCACTGGCCGGGTCGGTCACAGGCGGCCTGTGGCAAACGCGGCATGAGCCGGTGACAGCCAAGCAATGGCACGTTGCTCATGCGGTTTTGACTGGCCAGAATGCGGCCCGTTTCGCCCAATGCGGCGTGACTGGGCCCCGGTTTGTCCTTGAAGGCCCCCAAGGATTGTTCGCGGCAACATGCACGCATCCTGGACCACTGATCACGGAGGAGGGGTGGCGGATCAACGACGTCAGTTTCAAGCCCTGGGCTGCGTGTCGCCATGCCCATCCGGTTATTGATTGCGCGCTGAAACTGCGTGACCAAGGCAAGTTGTCTCCGCCCTATCATGTCGAGACTTACGGCGATTCCATCACTTTTTGTGATCGGCAGCATCCCGAGAATGAAGCGCAGGCCAAATTTTCTCTGCATCATGCAGTCGCCGTTATAGCAGATGGCCGGAATGCCGATCCGGCAGATTTTGAACCCGGTGTAATTGCCGCACTTGCCAGTGCGCGCGACCAAGTGACGGTGGCGGAAGCGCCTGAATTTTCCGCGCTTTATCCTGCCCATTTTGGCGCGAGACTGGTTGCTGGCGGCGGAACGGTCACTGTGAAAGACACTAAAGGTGATCCTGAGCAGCCTTTGTCACTTGAAGAAATAATTGCCAAAGTGCGGACATTGGCCCGCTGGGGCGGGCTGGCCGATGATGAGGCGGACCGTGCCATTGATCTTGCGCTCAACGGGGCTGAGTGTGCGCCGCTATCGATCATGCTGGAGGACTGGCTGTGAGCGCAACAGAGTCATTGCTAGATTTCGTGGCTGCTACCCACGTTCTGCCGCCTGCGGTGCGCGTCGAGACGGTGCGGTTATTGGGCGATACGTTGGCGGTTGGTGCGGCGGGTGCCACTGCGCCGGGTGCGGACGGGGTTCTTGCAGTTGCCATGGGCGCAGGCACAAGCGGGACGGCCCGCGTGCTTGGCCGGACGGTTCGGATGTCAGCGCCATCAGCTGCCTTTACCAATGGTTTCCAGATCCACTGCCTTGAATGGGATGCTGTGCACGAACCGGCGGTTGTCCATGCCATGTCGGTGGTGACATCTGGGCTACACGCTGCGATTGACAGACGCGGCGGGTGTGATCCGGATACCGCGATTGCGGCGCTGGCAATCGGCGTTGATGTGGCATCGGGTTTGGGGATCGCGGCACACAGTCCGCTGACTTTTTTCCGACCGGCGACGGCAGGACTGATCGGCGCGGCTCTCGCCATAGCCCGGATTGAAGGCATTGACCGAGACCGGCTGCCCGATGTTCTGGGTCTGGCGCACAGTTTTTGCGCGGGCACGATGCAAGCACATGTCGAAGGTTCGATCGCGCTGCCCCTGCAAATTGCCCATGCAGCGCAATCGGCGGTGCAAGTTGTTGATCTGGTCAAGAACGGGCTGACCGGGCCGCATAATGCGGTCGAAGGCCCATTTGGATATTTCAAAACGTTCGATGAAGGCAGGCTTGATGATTATACCGACACGCTGGGGACGGTTTGGCGGATCAGCGAGATAAGCACCAAGCCATACCCATCGGGGCGGGCCAGCCACGCGGTATTGGGCGAGATCGCAGCACTTGGCCTTAACGCGGATGACATCCTATGGATCGAAGTGTGCGTGCCGAGCCTGATCAAGCGCCTTGTTGGGCGTCCGATGATGAACGGGATGACGCCAGCTTATGCGCGGCTATGTTTGCCGCTTTTGACGGCGTTGATGATGAAGGATGGTCGGATCGATCCGCGACGTTTCGTGCCTGATACATTTGCTGATCCGGGCATTTTGGACCTTGCCGGACGGGTCGTCGTGACGGTTGATGACAATCCAGACCCGAACGCTCTTGGTCCACAATCGCTGACGATCACCTTGAAGGATGGCAGCGGTATCAAGCGCGAAATTCCGCATAGTCTTGGCGCGCCGCTCGCACCGCTTGATGCCGCGCAATCGCTTGCCAAATATGATCTGGCGCGTGCCTTGGCGGTTGACGCGCCGGATATGCGTGTTTTCGATGACCCCCTTTCTTATTTCATTTGCCCGGAGCAGCCATGAGTTTTCCGACCTATTTCGAATCTTTCGATATCAAACAGATGCTCGCCGATTATCCGGTGGGCGACGCGTTCACCAGCCGTTATACCGGCATGAGCCGAGACGCGCTTCACACGCTTCAAAATGAGCGGTTTCTGACCCTGATGAAACGCGGGTGGGAAGTTCCCTTTTACCAGCGACACTGGGGTGCACAAGGGCTGGAGCCAGGTGACATCCGCAGTCTTGATGACATCACCAAACTGCCGGTTTATGATAAATCAGATTTGATGGCGTCCATCGCCGCACATCCCCCTTACGGCGATTTCTCCGGGCTTGGTGGGCCGGATCGGCCACCTTCGGTGCTGCATACAACGTCAGGCACGACCGGGCGTCCGCAAACCTTGTTGTTCGGTCCAAAGGGCCGCGAGATCACCAACTTGTTGGTTGGTCGGATGTATCGGTGGCAGGGGTTGCAACCATCCGATGTCATCCAATCAGTTTATGGCCACGGCATGATCAACGGCGGCCATTATATCCGCGAATCCGTGACGCACTTTACCAATTCGATGTTCCTGTCGGCGGGAACCGGCATTGAAACCCGGTCGATCAATCAGGTTAACCTGATGGCGGATTTCGGTGTCACAGTTATGGTTGGCTTCGTCGATTATGTCCGCAAACTGGCGGAAGTAGCTGAGGCCGAAAAGCTGTTCGACCGGATCAAGTTGCGGATGATTATCGGCCATCTGGGCACCGAAGACCGCGCGTCAACCGAAGCGGCGTGGCACGGGGCCAAGGCCTATGACTGGTACGGCGTCGGCGATACCGGATCTATTGCTGGTGAAGGGCCCGAACGTGACGGCCTTTATGTTTGGGAAGACGCACAATATCTGGAATTGCTCGACGTTGATACCGGTCAGCCAGTCGGTCAGGGTGAAACCGGCGATATGGTGGTCACATGCCTGTTCAAGGATGACATTGCACCGTGCATCCGGTTCAACACGCATGATATTTCGAACGAACTTTCGGGCACCAGTGCAACCGGCATGGCATTCAAACGGATTGCCGGTTTCAAGGGGCGCAGCGACAATATGGTCAAGCTGCGCGGCATCAACCTGTTCCCCCACGCGATTGGGGCTTTGATCGAGAATAGGAACGATCTGACCGGGGAATATGTGTGTCGTGTCAACCGCGATCCGGTTAGCCAGCGGGATTCGATGACGGTCATTCTAGAAAGTCGCGGTGGGACCGATGAATCGCAGCTTGCAGGGCTGCTGCGTCAAGGGCTAGGGGTTGAAGTGGAAACCATGCTGGTGGGGCCTGGCGAGACTGCTTCGATGTCACAAATCGATGTGCGCCAAAAGCCGATCAGGCTTATTGATGAGCGAGGTCTATGAGCGATTGGCACCGGCTGGGTATAACTGAACTACAATCGGCATTCGCGCGAGACCAAGTCACGCCGTCCGCTTTGCTGGAATATTATCTGGCGAGGATCGATGCGCATAACCCCGTGCTGCGCGCTTTTATTGAGGTCGACCGCGACGGCGCTAGGGCTGCGGCACAAGAAAGCGACCGGCGGTTCCAGCGCGATACGCAGCGCCCGCTTGAAGGTATCGTCATCGGCATCAAAGCGAATATAGCCGTCAAGGGCCTTGAACTGAGCGCCGGAATGCGTGCCCGGCAAGGGATTATCGCCAATGCTGATGCCGAAATTGTTCAGCGTTTGCGCGATGCGGGGGCGGTGATCATTGGCACGCTGAATATGCATGAGGCCGCCCTAGGCGCCACGACTGACAACCGCTGGTTTGGCCGGTGCATCAACCCGCACGGCGAAGGGCGGACGCCGGGTGGATCGTCGGGGGGCAGCGGATCGGCGGTTGCTGCGGGGCTCTGCGTCGCGGCGCTAGGCACCGATACGCTGGGTTCAATCCGGATTCCTGCTGCTTACTGCGGTATCTTTGGCCTAAAACCGACGAACAGTGCCGCCCCGGCGCGTGGCCTTGTTCCGATGAGCGAACGTTTCGACGCGGTTGGGCCGTTGGCGCGGTCGATGGACGATGTGTCGATCCTGTCCAACGTCTTGTTCACGCCGGACCTCTCAACGGCGATGCGGCGATCAAAAATGTTCACTCTGGCCGGTTTGGGCGGGGTTGAATGCGAAGCCGAAGTGATTGCTGCTTATCAATCGGTGTTGGCAGAGTTGCCGGAACCGCCGGGCATCATCACCCTCGCGCAGCCGTGCAGCGTCATACGGACGTCTGCTTTCGTTCAGGCGGTGCGCGATTTGGCGGTCTCACTGGTTCCACTTGGCGAAGAAAGATGCAGCCAGTTTTCAGAGGAGCTTGAAAGGCTCATCGAATTTGCAATCTCGCGCAGTGAAACCGATCTGGCCGCTGACGTGCTTCATGTGAGTGAGGCGGCGGCGGTGTTACAAGCCGAAATTGGCACCAACGGCATCCTGTTGCTGCCAACAGCGCCGCAGACGGCCTTTAGCCAAGGCGAACGCGCCCCAAATAATCAGGCGGATTTTACCGGGCTTGCCAATATTGCCGGGCTTCCCTCGATCAGTATTCCGGTTGGGCGCGGTCGTGATAATATGCCGGTCGGGGTGCAGTTGATCGGCCCTGCAGGCGGCGAAGCGATGCTGATAGCCCAAGCTCGGATGCTCAATGACCGGGTTCGGGGTTATGCCCCACCCCTCAAATTCTGGTAAGGAGAAAAAAGTTGCGGATCATCGTATTATTCAATCTGAAACCCGGCGTTGATATTGGCGCTTATGAAAAATGGGCCCAAGAGACAGACATTCCCGGCGTGAATGCGCTCGGTTCGGTCACCAGGTTCACGGTCCACCGCGCGACCGGCCTGTTTGGGTCCGACGCCGCGTCACCCTATCAATATATCGAGGTGATCGACATTACCGGGATGGATGCCTTCGTCGGCGACATCACGACCGAAGCTTTTCAGGCTGCAGCCGCCCCGTTTCGGGGGTTTGCCGATGATCCCCAATTCATTCTGACCGAGGATATGTGATGCGTTTTGCGGGCAAGACTGTCGTTGTTACGGGGTCTGGCCGTGAAAAAGGGCTGGGTCAGGCGATATTGCAACGTTTTGCAGATGAAGGTGCCAATTGCGTCGTTTCTGACGTGACGATGACCGACGAAGCAGAGGGCGTTGCAGCCGAGCTTCGTCAACGCGGTGCCAAGACGGCCTTCATACCCTGCGATGTCAGCGATGCGGGGCAATGCAATGCGCTCATCACGCAAGTGATCGAGACGTTTGGGGCGATCGACATCATGGTCAATAATGCGGGCATCGGTTTCATGATGAAGCCGTTGCTCGATGTTGATCCGGCGGATTGGGCAAAGGTGATCGCGGTCAACCTGTCGGGTGCTTTTTACTGCACACAGGCGGCGGCCAAGGCAATGGTAGCAGCCGGAAACGGCGGTCGGATCATCAATATCGCAAGCCAAGCCGCCAAAACCGGCTTTCCGCATTTGCCAGCCTATGTCAGTTCCAAACACGGGATGGTCGGGCTGACCCGCGCCAGCGCCGTCGAACTTGGCGCGCATGCGATCACCGTCAACGCTGTTTGCCCGAACCATGTGACGACCGGGCTTGGGGCAGAGCAAAATGCCTATTTTTCCAAATTGCTCGGTTTTGAAAATGTTGAAGCCTATTTGAAAAACATGGCCGCGAAAAACCCGATGGGCCGCCCCGGCATGGCATCGGACACGGCTGCTGCCTGTGCATGGCTTGCCAGTGACGATGCATTCTATGTCACCGGTGAGGCGCTTAATGTGTCTGGCGGGGAGGAAATGCATTGATGCATGAAGAGCGTATCGATTGGCCATCGGGGGCGAAAATGGCGCTTTCGGTCGTCGTTAATGTCGAAGAAGGCAGCGAGATGACTATCGCGCGCGGTGACCGGGGGATGGAGCCGGTTGACGAACTAGGCATCCACATCAAATCGCCGATCCGCAATTATGGCAACGAGAGTAATTATCTTTACGGGATCAAGGCCGGTGCCCCTAGGGTTGTGAAATTGTTGAAGGCGTTTGACATCAAGGCGAGCTGGACGGTCGCGGCGATGAGCCTTGAAAACCATCCAGAAATAGCGGCGGCGATTGCCGAATTGGGCCATGAACCCGTCAGTCACGGATACCGCTGGGTTCATCAGTTCAAGATGGATGAGGCTCAGGAGCGTGACTTTATTCGCAAGGCTGTCACCTCAATCGAAAAGACGGTCGGCGTGCGGCCTTACGGCTGGCTGTCGCGTTATTTCCACACCGACAATACCCGCCGCCTTCTGATCGAGGAGGGTTTTGCTTATCATATGGACAATTATTCGGGCGACGTGCCTTTTTGGGATCGCGAAACTGTACCGGGCAAGCCGATTGTGATCGTGCCTTATCAACTTGATAATAATGACATGAAAATGTGGACCGACCCGGCAATGACTCCCGAGCAGTGGCTTGGCTATGCCAAACGCAATTTCGATCAGATTTACCGCGAGGGGCAGGAGGGTAATCCCAAGATGATGTCGCTCGGTCTGCATCTGCGGATCATCGGCCGGCCGGGGCGTATCTGGGCGCTGGAAGAGTTTTTCCGACATGTCCGCGCCCATGAAGGGGTCTGGATCACAACCCGCAACGATATTGCCAGTCATCTGGCAAAGGTCGATCCGGCGTGACCATCCATCTGGAACGCGACGGCCCAATCGGTCGCCTGCTGATTGACCGGGCAGATAAGCGCAACGCGTTCAATCAGGATATGTGGGAACGCATGCCGGTGCTTGTTGCGCATGCGATGGCCGATAGGGCGATCCGGGTGGTCATCCTGCAATCGGCGACGTCGGGGATATTTTGCGCCGGGGCCGATATTGCTGAGCTTTCAGCCAATCGATCAAACCCGTCTTGGCGCGCCGCCAATCAGGACGCGATCAACCGCGCCCAACATGATCTGACCCGCGCCACAAAGCCGGTAATTGCGATGATTGACGGTGACTGCGTTGGTGGCGGGTGCGGGCTGGCGCTGGCATGTGACATCAGGATTGCGACCGCGCCGTCACGGTTCGGAATTACGCCTGCCAAACTCGGTTTGGTCTATCCCCTGCACGACACGAAATTGCTGGTCGATGCTGTTGGCCCGGCGCAGGCCAAGCGCATCTTGTTTACCGGCCACTTGCTTGATGCGGCTGAATCACTGCGCATTGGCCTTATCGACATGATTGGCGATGATGCCGATGCACTAGCCACCACAATCGCGGGTAATTCGGCGCACAGCACGCACGAAATGAAGGTGATGGTCAGGCGCGTGCTCGACGGCCAAAATGATGATGACGGTGATACGCGCCGCATCTTTGCCGATGCTTTCACCAAGCCTGATTTCATCGAAGGTGTCAGCGCGTTTCTCGAAAAGCGCAAAGCAGTGTTCAAATGACAGCATTCCTAAGCCACGGTCGCATCATTGGCGGCGCGGTGACCATTCCCGATTTGACGGCTGCTCTCAAGGACTATCAGGACCGGCTGGGTTTGAATGTCGTCGAACAGGGCGCTCTGCCAGCTGATCTTGCCAATAGCTGGGGATGCCCCGACAACGCTGGATCGCCTTATGCGACGCTGCAACCCATAAGTGGCGCGCATTGCTTCATACGGCTGGTCGAACAGCAAAGTGTTGAGGATTTTAAGCCGACAACCACCTTTGGCTGGGCGGCCTATGAAATCACCGTGCAGGATGTGTTCGGCTGGCCAGATCGGTTGGCGGGCAGCGGGTTCGACATTGTCGGGCCGCCAAAGGAAATCGCAGGGCTGCCCTATTTTGTTGCGATGCAGATGCTTGGGCGGGGCAGGGAGATGCTCTACCTGAACGAAACCCGCATGAACACGCCGTCAAGCGACCTGCCGGTGGCAAATTCGCCAATTGATCATCTGTTCATTGTCATTCTGGCGACGCCCGACAGGGTAGCAACCACCGCGTGGTATCGTGACCGGATCGGGCTTGATCTGGGTGACACCTATACGATTGAATATAGTATGATCAACGCCGCGTTTGACATGCCCGCCGGAACGACATCATCACTGACCATGGTGCAAAAAGGCAGGATGCCAATTGTCGAGGTGGACGATTATCCAGCACATGCGACCGCACGACCTTCGCATAAGGACCGGTTGCCGCCTGCCAATGCCCTCGTCACTTTGGCGGTGACGTCGCTTGATGCCGTGAACGTAGATTTCATCACGCCGCCCGTAATGAGAGACGGCGTATTTTATGGAGGAAGGCGCGCCGCAACCGTGCGCGGACTTGCCGGCGAATTACTGGAACTGGTTGAACTGGGCTAAGAAGCCTAAATCAGCAGCACTGTTGAGCCGGTCGTCCGTCGCCCTTCAAGGTCGCGGTGGGCCTGTGCCGCATCTTCAAGGGCGTAGGTTTGGCCAATGGTCACTTGAATGATTCCCTGCCGGAACATGTCAAACACATAATCCGCGCCCGCCGTGCGTTCGACGGGGTCGGCATAATAATCGAACAGGGTAGGGCGGGTGTTATAGAGCGAGCCTTTTGCCGCAAGGATGCCCAGATTGACGCCCCCAACTGGCGCATCGGCATTGCCGTAATTAACGACCAGTCCGCGCCGCCCGGTGCTGTCGAGAGATGCTTCCCATGTGGCCATGCCGACGCCGTCGAACGTGACGCGGACACCCGCGCCATCGGTCATCTCGCGGACGCGCTTAGCAGTATCTTCGCATGTATAGAGGATGATGTGATCGGCACCGGCAGCTTTGGCCGCTTCGGCCTTTTCCTCGGTGCTGACCGTGCCAATCACCGTCGCGCCGACATGTTTGAGCCATTGGACCAAGAGAAGCCCAACGCCACCCGCCGCAGCGTGCACCAACACCGGCCATTTCGCCTGCACCTTGGCGCAGCGTTCAACCAGAAATTCTGTTGTGCAGCCTTTGAGCAAGCCCGCCGCCGCCGTTTCGTCACTGATATCGTCGGGGATTTGGAACAGGCTGGCCGCGACAACATTGCGCGCCGTCGCGTAGGCACCCAAAGCTGGCCCGAAAGAGGCAACCCGGTCCCCCACACTGAGTTCAGTGACGCCTTCGCCAACGGCTTCGACGACGCCGGCGGCTTCAAGGCCGAGCCCTGTTGGCAAGGTAACCGGATAGATTCCGCGACGGTGGTAGGTATCAATGAAATTCAGCCCAACAGCTGTGCTGCGAAACGTGATTTCGCCTGGGCCGGGCGGTGGCACGTCGACGTCGATCCATGTGATCACCTCTGGTCCGCCATGTTCTGTAATCCGCGCCGTGCGTGCCATGGTCATTTTTCCTTTGTTGCCGGTTCATAGAATTCGGTGATATTGCCATCGGGATCGCGCACTGCAAAGAGATTAACGGTCCCAATCCCGTTGATGGGAACGCCCATGGCTTCGTAGACGATGGGCACAGACTTGTCCTTCAAGGCGTAGCGATATGAATCGATGTCGGTTACCCGGTAGCGCACGGAAAGGATGCCGAGGTTTGGCGGGCTGGCATATGCGGAGACGTCTGCGCCGGTAAAGCCTTCAATCTGCATCACTTCTACGCGACCAGTTTCGCCGTTCACCGGCTGCAACGCTGCTGCGCTGCGTTTGATGTTTGGCGTGTGATTGAGCGGAATGCCAAAGTTGGACGGGGTGGGTTCAACAGGTTCGTTATTGCCATCAAAAACAACGCCAAACCCTAGTTTCTGTTCATAAAATTCACGTGAGGCCGCTTTGTTGCGCACCATTCGCATCGCATTGAATCCCTGGCTTATCCGACCTACCGGAAAGCCTGAAAAAGGCGGGCTGATCCGTTCATAAACCGCAAGATTGATGCCGTGCGGGCCTGTGAGAACAACATTGCGGAGATCGGACAAGCCAAAGGTGAAACGGATCGGTTCGCTTTCCGCCCACCAGCCAAGCCGTATCGCATCTTCAAACAGGGCAGGGACATTGTCGGACCGAACCATCACGGAATAAATGCCACCGGTATCCCAGGCCCGCGTCGCCCGGCGGATGGGGCGCTGCGGCACATTGGCGAACTGGATGAACCGGATACAGCCGGTGTCCACACCGGGTGCGCACAAACGCTGGAATGTGGCGTTGGCTGTTTCTGGCAGGTTCCAATAGTCAAGTTCTGCCCTCGCCATTTTGCCCTTGTGCGTGACGCGCCACCCGCCGACTTCACGAAACAATAGGGTGGCGGCGGGAATGTTTTCGACGCTGATGACGGCTTCGCTCCACGGCTGCACCTGTTGGGCGCCGAGCGAAGTAGCGATCAAACCAAGACATAGGATGAGAGGTTTCACCATGTTTTGCCGCCTATCCATTCCCCGGCAGCGGCAAGGAAAGGATGAATTTCCCAACGCTGCCAAACACCTGCGATAAAATAGGGGTCGGATTCGAAGAGTTTTCGCGCCTCGTCCCGGCTTTCCGCCATGACGACGAACAATGATCCAGAAGCGGTGCCAGTCGCGCCAGCCATCGGCCCTGCAATTGCGATACGGCTCATCACCCGTTCGATATGGATAAAATGCGCGTCGCGGTGCGTAGCCCGTATGGTTTCGGAATCCGGGCTATCCCAAGCGAATATGGCGAAATGTTGCGTCACTAAATCAATCCTTCGATTATTGTTGTCGCCAACGTTTCAGCAGATTCGTCGAGCACCGCGCGACTAATGTCCAGCCGCTCAATCAAGTTTGCCCCCGGAATTGCTTGCGCGGCGGCCAGCGTCGCATCAAGCAAAGCTGAGCGCGACGCAACGACAGTCACCGGTTTTGACAAACGGGAAAAGCCCGTTTTGCAATCATACATCTTTGCTGCGTGGAAGGCGGCGTTCATATGCACCCCGTGGCGCAACTGTTCTGTGAACAAGTCAAAGCTTCGGGCCACGCCCTGACTTTCGATCCGGCGGGTCATCCCGCGTTCCCACGGGGCCGCAAGGCAGCCAAGATCAGCAGTAATAGCAAATGGCTTCGCGGCTTCGCCATAGATGTCCGATCTTGTCGCTACGTCAAAATAAGGGATATCGATCAGAACGATGCGACGGACGCGATCCGGGCGGATTGACCCAAGTTCGGCCGCAACAAGGCAGCCGGTGTGGAACCCCAGTAAGTCAACGTCTTGGCCGTCGGACACGGCGTCGATGACAGGCAGCATTGCACGAGCATAGTCGGAGACTGACGGGGCTGCCCCCAGCGGGTCTGAACCGCCATGTCCGGGATAGTCCGGCGCAATGATCCGGCGGCCTTCCGCCAGAAAGGGCATGATTGTTGTAAAGGTAAGCCCGCTGAACGGTGCGGGATGCAGACAGTAAAGGTCAGGCTCGCACCTTGCACCAACTTGTTCGTGCATCCGCCAATGAACTTGCCCGTAAGGCCCATTCGTATACCCGCGCATGATCATTTGACGGGCGCTGAAACCCTGGCCAGTTCTGCAAGATAGTGGCGGCGGATGATTGGCAAGAGCAGTAAGGGGACAAGGCCGAATATAACAGGAATTGCGGCGACCGCCAAATGCAGGTTGGCCTCGCCAAAGACGCGGGTTGAAAGGATGCCGACCGTTGTTGGCCCGAGCAGCAGCCCCGCCAGACTGATTGCCATATAGTAGAGGGCGACAACCTGACCCCGGATGGCGGCGGGTGCGATGTCGAGCAAAGCGATGATCCCGGTCGTCGTGCAGGTTGCGATGGCCATCGTGCCAAGGCCAAGCATGATGAAGGCGCTCACCGGCGTCGGCATCAATAGCGCGACCGAATTGAACAGCAGCATCGCCACAAAACCAACGGTCAGCAAACGGAACGGCGCGTCCTGCCACCCCGCATTGCGCCATTTATCGCACAAGGCGCCAATGATGTTGACGGTCAGGGGCCCGACCGCAAGGATGATGATCCCATTGACCAACGCATAATCTTTTGGCTCCCACCCGAATTTCCGGGCGAATGCGCTTGGGATGAACCCTTGGCTATAGGCGATGATCGTCACGACGCAGACGATTGAGATGAGGCCCGCAATCGCCCCGAAGTTGCGCCTGACATGGGCAAGCATATCGCCAAAACCACTGCCATCTTGACCGTCGGCTGGCACCGGGGCCTGTCGTGGTGGCTCAGGCATCAGGAACAGGGCAAGCGCGACAATCAAACCGGGTAGCCCTACAATGATGAAGGCAAATTGCCATGGTTTGGTCGCGCCGATCAGGGGCAAATCAATACCCGCCGAGGATTTTGCCCATGTCAGAACCGCAGCGCCGACAAGGGCCGCCATCCCGGCACCAAGCGACAAGGCCGACGAATAGAGCGCAATTGGCCGCCCGCGCTTTTCGGGGGGGAAACTGTCGCCGATCATCGACATGGCACACGGGCTAAGCGTGGCTTCACCAACGCCGACGCCCATCCGGGCGATGAACAGATGCCAAAAACTGCTTGCCATTCCCGATGCCGCAGTTGCCAGCGACCAGAGCGCGACACCGGCAGAAACGATCCATGTTCGCCGTTTCCGGTCCGCCAGCCAGCCCAAAGGTAGTCCGATCGTCGCATAGAAAATACCGAACGCGAGGCCGATCAGATAGCCCATCTGTTCGTCGGTCACGTGGATGTCGGCCTTCACTGGTTCGATCAACAGGCCAAGGATTGACCGGTCGACATAAGACAAGATGTAGGCGATGGTCAGCAGCACAACCATCGTCCATGATGTGCGCGGTTCGGGCCATTGTTTGTCGGTCATGGTGCCGTTTCCAATATCTTGTAGATCACGACAAGATTGTCATCAAAATCAACGATCCCGATTTCGCGCCCAACGCGTCCGTCATTGGTGTGCAAAATTTCCTCTTCATGCACCTCCAGCCCCAAGGCACGGGCACCGGCCATAACAGTATCAGGATCATCAATTTCAAGCACGATCGCCGAGCGACGGGGGTGGGGGACCGGTGCGAGTGCAACCCCAGCCACTTCGGTGAGTGCCATCACCCGCACCTGTGTCGTGGTGGACAGTACGGCAAAACGCATCACTGCCTCTCGCGGGATAGCAAAGACCGGGTAAGAATAACTGTCTGGATTGGGCGGCAAAATATAGGTCACGTCAAAACCGAGCACGTCGCGGTAAAAGGTCAGGGCCTTGTCAAGGTCTACCACGACATGGTTGCCACGCTGAAATCTGACGCCTGCCATCACCAACCCTCCGGTTCGCCGCGCACAGAGCAGCATTGAATACCGACATTGCGGCCATAATAAAGCTGGGCCAGCGCCTTTGGCATATTCTGGAACCCGTCAATCACATCCTGAACTGGCTTCAACTGGCCGCCCTGAATCCATCCGGCAAGGTCGCCCATCACCTGTTCCCAGCGGTGGATATGATTGTAAACGAAGAAACCGTGCATCCGGCTGTCGGTTGCGCGCAACCGGGTATAATTGGGAAGCGCGAACGGCACAGACCGCGCATATTCGCTGATCGAACCGCACAGCACGACCCGCGCGTGCATGCGCAACCGTTCCATACAGGCTTGCAAGGTTTCCCCGCCAACATTGTCAAAATAGAGGTCAATGCCGTCGGGGCGCAGCGCGTCCAACCGCTCAGCAAGGTCGTCATGCTTGTGGTCAATCGCCGCTGAACAGCCATGATCCAGCAGGAAGGCGCATTTTTCAGGTCCGCCAGCAATACCCACAACGTCGCAGCCGATGACATTGGCGGCAATCTGGCTGACCATTGATCCGACGCCGCCCGCCGCACCCGATAGGACCATGCGGTCGCCCGCGCGGGGATCGGCAGTCGGAAAAAGACCGGCATAAGCCGACAATCCCGTCATCCCAAGCACACCCGAACCAAGGGCAGCGGGAAGGCCGTTGGGCGGCATTTTGAAGAATTTTTCTTGGTGCGTCATCCGCGAAACTTTATAGGTTTGCCACCCGATCTGGCCCTGCACCATATCACCCTCACGCCAATCGGGATGGCGGGATTTGATGATCCGGGCAACGCCGCGTCCGTGAATAACATCACCGATTTTGAGCGGCACTTCGCCCGACGGGCTGCCCCCCATCATATACATCCTCATCACCGGGGCGAGCCCGAGATAATGGGTTTTGAGCAAGACTTCGCCGGGCCCGGGTTCGGGTATGGCGGTCACCGCCCAGCCAAAATCTTCCGGAACGACATTGCCGACCGGGTGGCGCGCGACGCACCACCTGAAATTCGCGTCGTCGCTGATCGCCTTGCCTGCTGCCAGCGTATCGAAGGCGTCAAGGCCGGTCATGCGACTTGCTGGTTCACTTCAAAGAAATAGCCATCGAGATCGAAAAAGCTTGCGCCGATCATCTGCTTTATCTGCCCATTCGCGCCGGTGACAGACCAGTTATGCGGTTCACAATAGATATGTGATCCAAGCGCGCGGGCGCGTTCAACCGACGCCTTGCAATCATCCGCGGCAACGACAAATATCGGCGTTCCAAAGGCGATCCGCGTCGGCAATGTGGCTGGCGCATCCTGTTTGGGGTCGATCCATTCGAGTAGACCGATCATGCCGATCAGGTCATGCGCGCATTTCAGGATCACTAGCCGTGTCTGATCGCCCTTCTGACCAGCGGCAAGCTGCGTTCCCGATAATGTGAACGGCGTGTCCATCCAACGTGTCATGCCGAAAACATTTTCATACCAGAGCGCAGCCTTTTCAGCATCGCGGACCATCATCGTTGTGCGTTTGATCTGATCAGGCATTTATTTTCCCCGCTTCGATCAGCAAGACCTGACAGTCGGCAATGTCGGCGCGCAGTTTTTTGGCTTGCGCATATTCTGGCGAATTCCAGAATACCTTCGCGGCGTCTTTGTCGGGCCATTCAGAAATGACCATAGATGCGCCGTCACCAAAGCCGCCTTCCAGCAATTCGGCACCCGGCCCGCGCAGCACATATTTCCCGCCAAATTTGGCAACCAGCGCCCCGGCCGCCATCCCGTATCCGTTGATGAACGCATCACGATCAGCGATTTTGGCTGTTACAATCATATAAGCGGTCATTATCGTCTCCTATTTTTCCCAGCGCGATTTATCTTTGAGGTAACGTCCAGCATCCTGAATATCTTTGGGCTGGTAACTGCTAAACAGGCTGGGCGGGTATTTTGACCGATAGGCATCGAAAACCGGCATCACCAATTCAGTATGGACAATCGGCTGACGGTGCCGCGCGCGAAATTCCTTGATCGGGATCCGGCCCGTGACACAGGTTTCAAACGCTGTCGGCGCAAGGCTCATCGCTTTGCCGTCGGGGCCATAGAGTCCGGTGCCGCCGCCGCCCGCATCTTCGAAATATAGCCCGTTGCCCGGTGACGCTGCATTGTTGGCAATGGCTGTGTAGACACTATTATACATCGACGTCGCCGCAATATCCTCTGGTGTGAACCCACCCGATGCGGTGCGCAGGATGATTTCCGCGCCCTTCATGGCCTGCGCGCGAAAGTATTCCGGTTCACGCTGGATCGAGCTTGTGGCGATATTTCCAAGCGGGGTGCGGGTGATCGGCACCACATGATCCTGCCCGTATATTTCGACATAGCGATCGAGCACATCATAGATGGTGGTCGTGAACAATTCGAATCCGAAAAACACGCCCTTGATGTTGCGTGCCTTCCAATGTTTGTCGACGATTTCGCCCTTGTCATTCATGATTGTCGTGATCGACAACAGGCTTTCTGGCCAGTCTGGATCGCGGACATAGGAGCCAAAAACCAGCCAAGAACCGTGCTCGCGCGCCTTTTTGGCAAGCGCCTCGGTTTCTTCTCCGGGTATTTCGATGGCAACTTTGCGCGCGTCGGCCAAAGTCCATTTGTAATTATAGCCGGTGATTGGAAATTCGTGGAAAAACAGCAGGTCTTTCTTGCCAGAAAAGCCGCTGGCATAGTCAATCAGATCGCACATATGCGCCACATTATCGCGGCGCTTTTTGTCGGGATTCGCGGCATCAACCGCAATAACGCGGGATTGGACGACGCCGATGGTCCAACTGTCTTTGGCAAGGGAGACGGTTGGATATGTCCCGTCGGATGGCATCATCAGCGGGGTGGCCGCTTTGCCCACCGCCGCTGATGCAAATGGGGGTAAAAAGGCCGCTCCTGCAGAAATTCCTGCTGCCGCCCCAAAAAGCTGCCGCCTGTTCAATGGTGCCAATTCCGACATCGCCGATAGCCCTTTCGTTTCGGTGGGTGTTGCAAATAGGTAACAAACAAACAAAGTTCGTGCGTCGAATAAAAATTTGTCTGGACAACTTTATCATAAAATGGAAGCATGAATCGACATTAGACACTGGGGAGTATCGATTGTGAAATTCATCACCAAAGCACTGCTGCTGACCGCGACTGCATTCATTCCTACCGCAGCATTCGCACAGGCAGCCGACGCATCAGATGATGGCGGTGTCGCCGACATCATCGTCACCGCGCGCAAAACAAGCGAAACGTTGCAGGACACGCCGGTTGCTGTGTCGGTTGTGACATCGGCTAAGATAGCTGAGCTTGGTCTGACATCGATTGATGATTTCGCAAAACTCTCAACAGGCATCAGTTTTAGTCAAGCTTTTGGCCGATTCACCGACCGCCCGGTCATCCGCGGTGCTTCAAACGTTCTGGCCAATGTGCAATTCGGTGTTGAAACCGGCGCTGCGTATTTCGTCGACGGTGTCTATTTTCAAGGCGATCTCCAAAGTTTTGATCCAAGCTCGATTGAGCGCGTTGAAATCGTCAAAGGGCCGCAATCGGCGCTCTACGGGCGGAACACCTATTCGGGCGCAATCAATTATATCACCAAAGATCCGACATCAGAATTCTCCGGTTCAGGCCGCGCGCGCTATGCTGAACACGGCGAAAAGGAAATTGCCGGTTCGGTTTCAGGGCCGCTCTTGGGTGATGTTCTTGGCTTCCGTCTTGGCGGTCGCTATTATGACTATAATGGCGAATTCACTAACAATATCACGGGCCGTAAGGTCGGCACGGAAAATTCGAGATCGGCTGATCTGACGCTGGTTTTCAAACCCGATGCCAACATCAAGATGCGGACGCGGTTGAACTGGCAGCGTGATCGTGACGGCGCGCGTGCATTCTTCCTGCAAGGGGCTTCGGCTAATAACTGCTTGCCGGGCTTTCGTTCTCCTGCTTTCCGGGCTGCCGGTGCGGCACCGCTTGGCCTGACATCGACGAACCGGAACCAATGGTTCTGCGGTGTTGTCCAGCCACAGCCCAACAACATCTTCCTGAACACCGATGCAGCGACCTATACGCTGCGCGGAACGAGCGTAACAGCACAGGACGGGACGGCATTTGACGGCGTATTCAACAGCCAGATCAATGTGTCCAACATCTTTGACTGGGATATCGGCGGCTCTGGCTGGACATTTTCGAGCCACACCGGATACCGCAGGAACAAAAATTCGTCGGGTTCGGATTCCGATCACTCCGAAGCATTTTCCACATTTGGTGCGCCGGGCGAACCCTTGTTCGCGGCCAGCGACAGGGACCGTCAAACCGACGTGAGTCAGGAAGTGAAAATTTCCACGCCCGACGATAAGCCAGTCCGGGTGATGATTGGCGGCTATTATTACAAGCAAAAGTTCTCGTCGCAGGATTATGTGTTTGTCGATCCGGTGCTCAGGACCGGGACCACACTGCTTCCGCTTGGCGGCAATAGTTCTCAACGGGCGACGATACTTAACCGGGCAATGTTCGGTATGGCGACGTGGGATGTGACGGACGAACTGACGATCTCCGCCGAAATCCGATCTGCCAATGAGCGCAAGACCATTATCGAACGGTCTTCGCCCAGCACCACGGCCCCGTATATTTTTGCTGCAGGCGTTGATGCGGCTACTCAAGCCCTATTTGGGTGCACGGACGTTTTGATTGCGCGTGCGCCGACACCGGGGTGCCGCACCTATCCGACGGGTGTCTTCAAAGGCACCGATCCCCGGATTACCGTCAATTACAAGATGCCCGGCGGCATGCTGCTCTATGCCAATTACGCAACCGGTCGCAAACCGGGTGGTTTCAACGGCACGGCGGGTATTTTGGCGCAAATCCTGCTGGGCCGCGATGCCAGCACCTATGCCCCGGAAAAGTCGAAGGGATTTGAACTGGGCATGAAGTTTGATGCGTTTGACAACCGGCTTCGTGGCTCGGTTGCCGCGTTCCGCAACAAGCTCAGCAATGTTCAGCTGTCAACGGCCATTCCAGGCACAACCGGCGCCCTGACATCGATTGTGACAACGACGGCCAATGCACGGACGCAAGGGTTTGAAATTGACCTGCAAGCAGCGCCAACCCGCGGCCTCAACATGACATTTGGTGTTTCCTATGTGGATGCCAAATTCACTAGCGGGTGTGACGCCGATTTGTTCATTTACCAGTCCGGTGGTTTGCGTCCGAACTTTGATACGGCAAATCCGAACGCGGCTGGCCTTGCACTGTGCGACATCACCGGCAAGCGGTTGCCACTTGGTAGCCCGTGGACGGTCAATGGTTCGGCGACCTATGAAACCGAAATTGGCGGTGGTTTGAAAGGCTTCATCAATTCCAGTTTCAGCTATGAAGCATCAAAGTTCATTCAGACCGACAATTTTGCAGAAACCGGCAGTACGTTTCTGGTCAATGCCCGGATCGGCGTGAAGACGGAGAATTTCTCGGTCACTTTGTTCGGACGAAACCTGACGAACGAAGATTCGATACCGCTGGCGACGCGCTGGTTCGATCTTCGTTATGGCAGCTCGGCAGGGCTGATCCCAGCTGGTCAGACCTTTGACGGACGGCCAGCCTTTGCCGAAACCGGATCACCGCGTGGCCTGTTCGGTGCACTCCGCAAGAGCCGGACGTTCGGGGTTGAAGGATCGTTCAGCTTCTGATCGAAGGACAGTGAGTTTGAAAAAGGACTTCGGCGTTCGCGCCGGGGTCCTTTTTTGAAATCATCGGCGGGATAGAATAAGCCGGGCCACCCGGTCACCGGATTCGAGTGCGGCTTCCATTCCTGAACTGGATTGGGCCAGATGCTCGCCTGCAAAATGGAGTCTTTTGCCTTCTGCCCGTGCGGCATTGGCAAGGAGCGCCGCCTGACCCGTTCCGATATGGTGGTATATGCCGCGCGCCATTGGTGACTTCTGCCAGCTCCAGAATTTTTCGAGCCTAATCTTGCCTTTGGCGGACGGTCGTGCTGCTTCGATGCGGGCGATGATTTCGCTGGCGGCAAGCGCCGGGGGCATCCTGTCAAGCAAGTCTGCGCCCGCGCCCACCGTCCAGACTTTCAACATCGGCGGGCTTTCACCCAAAACAAAAACGCGGCCGAGCAAAGGATCATCGGTCCATAAAGTTTCGGGCAGGCCGTCCTCCTTCCAGAATGGCGACGTTGCCGACAGATAGGCAAAACTGGCGCGAGTATAGGGCAGGCTGGGGATTAGGGTCGCTATTGATGGCGCTAATGCTGCTTCTATGTGGATTTGGCGCAGCGCAGCGAACGGGATTGTGCAAATCGCGTGGCGGGCATGAATGGGGCCACGATTGGTTTCGATGGTCACGCCGTCAGGGTCCTCGCGGATCGCGGTTACGAGGTGACGCATCCTGATCGGCGTTTTCAGGCGGTGGGCCATCGCCTCTGGCAGACGCTGCGATCCGCCACGAATCGTTGCCGTAGGGCCGGGGCCAGCACGAAAAACTGCCGCCGTTCGCGCAACACTTAACTGGGACATGCCGGCCAGCGTGTTGCCGTTCATATTTGCCTCAATCAGACGCAATGCTTCGGCGCTGGCCCCTGCTTGAGACAGGGCCTGTGCGTAGGAAATATCCAGCGCCGGGTCCGCCCGCATCCACACATCGGGCGACGGAAGCCTTGGAATCTGTGCGCCATAGGCAAAGCCAAGCGTGAGCGGGAGGTTCGTGCGCTCGCCCGCGCTCAAACGGTTTGCGCTTGACGTCGGCCAATCGGACGGTTTGACGGTTTCACCGTTGATGCGGAACAAGGCGGTGCGCGCCTCGACAGCACTCGCACCGCCGCCGGGGCCTTCATCGAGGGCAACCTGTAAATCACTGGCAATTGCGCGGAGCAATTTGTAGCCACTACCAACCTGTATCCCGCCAGCATCCGGCGCGCCTGGCAAATCATCGAGTGTGTGCAGCCGACCGCCAACCCGCTGTTCACCCTCAATGATGACGGCTTTGATCCCGGCCGTTTCAAGCCGGTGGGCGGCAATCAAACCAGCAAGCCCCGCGCCGATGATGACCACATCTGTCTGTGTATTTCCCCATGCGGTGCGCGGGGCAGCCCCGGCAATGATCGCGGCGCTGCCCCCAGAAAGGATGGAGCGCCGCGTAATCACAGTCAGTGACCAGTTTTCGGTGCGTCACCCTTTGCGGCTGCACGTTCGGCATCGACCAATTTCTTGAACTCGGTCCATGTCGTCGCGTTCAGTCGCGTATCATCGCCGGGAGGCGGCGCGGTATAGATCGGATAATTGGCCGCAATTTCATTCTTGATGATGGCGGGAAGTTCATCATAACTATTGAGTTTGGTGCCCATGGCGTTGAACACGACGCCGCCTTGGCGACCGCGCATCTTCATCCACGGCATCCAACCGGAAATTC
>JANNWX010000147.1:0-5469 GCA_031409315.1 Sphingomonadales bacterium
CGGCCGTTCACCAAAGCTGGCACCTATGCCAAAAGATTTGCCGCCAAGGAGGCCTTTTCAAAGGCCGTCGGCACCGGGTTCAAACGCGGCGTGTTCATGAAGGACATCGGCGTTGTCAACGCAGCCTCAGGGGCACCGACATTGGCGCTGTGCGGCGGCGCCAAGGCACGGCTCGACGCACTGATACCAAGCGGCTATGAGGCCCGCATCCATTTGACCTTGACCGATGATCATCCCTGGGCACAGGCGTTCGTCATCATTGAGGCGCTACCAGAAACGAAAGTTCAGATCGCGTGACATTTTCTACAGAACATAATCCCACCGCCGACGCCAATGTGGTTGCAGCGCCGCTTTCGTCATCTCAAAAGTCCGATATTGCCAAGCCGATCGACTGGTGGGGGGAAATCAAGGGCATGTTCTGGCTGTTGCTGGCCGTCCTTGGATTTCACAGCTTCATTGCCAAGCCATTCTATATCCCGTCCGAATCGATGATGCCTAGCCTACTGGTCGGCGACCGGCTGGTGGTCAGCAAATATCCGTATGGGTGGAGCCATGTTTCGCCGACAATCCCGTCGCTACCGGCCTTGTTCAAGTGGTTGATTTTGCGACAGGAGGTTGAATCGCTTGCGGTTCAGTTACCGGATTGGAAGGGCCGTCTGCTTGGCAGCTTGCCCGACCGCGGCGATATCGTGATTGCAACGCCGCCCGGCACCAATCAGGATTATATCAAGCGCGTCATCGGATTACCCGGTGACCGGATCGAAGTGCGCGCGGGCGCCGTGATCTTGAACGGTGTCCCGGTCAAACGTGCCGACACGGTCAACACACTCTTTCCCGTTGATGCCAACGCACCCTGTTCACAATCGGATTATCCCGAACGCGCCGTCACCATGGCCGATGGCAGCACATGGTGCAGCTTGCCGATTGTGCGGGAAACCCTGCCAAACGGCCGGTCTTATGATACGATTGATATGGTATCCTATGCATCGGGCGACACTTACGGCCCGATCACCATTCCGGCCAACCATCTGTTCTTGATGGGCGACAATCGGGATCACAGCGCAGACAGCCGCTTTTCGCTGGCAGAACGCGGCTTGGGCGGGCCAGTCCCTGTCGAAAACATTGGCGGTCGGGCTGAACTGATCACGTTTTCGCTCGACGGCACGACGCAGATTTTCAATCCGCTGACATGGTTGTCGGCATTACGCGGCGGGCGGGCGGGAACCAGCCTCGACGCGAAGAAGGGCAAATAGGGGCAAAACCCCTATCCACCGCGATCAAAATTACTGAATGGGTTGTTGCGGGTTAGCGCCAGCGCCTTGTTGCTGCTGCGCCTGCTGTTGCATCGCCTGCACTTCAGCCATCGACCGGAAATCGACCATTTCGATGTCAAAGATCAGAACCGAATTTGCCGGGATGGCCGACGACGGAGATTGTTCCCCATAGCCAAGGGCGGGGGGTATCCAGACTTTGAATTTCGCCCCGCGTGACATCAGCTTGAGAACTTCACTAAAACCGGGGACTAGACCTTGGACTGGGAATGTCGCCCGGGGGTTTTCGTCAAAAACGGTCCCGTCACGCAATGTGCCTTTATAGGCGATTGCAACGACGTCAGCATCGGTCGGGCTGGCCACCCGGTCGCCGGGAGTGTCAATCCGGTATTGAAGGCCCGATGCCGTCTCTAGCACGCCGGCCTGTCCGTCGTTCCAGTCCATGAACTGATCCGCAGCACCCTGGGTTGCAATGGTTTTGGCGGTACCAAACCAGGCCACACCCGCCCCAGCCGCACCGATCAGGCCAAGCGCGATCCAGAGCCGGAGCAGCGAGCCTTTTTTGATCGGCAGGATGGGGACCGCGCTAGTCGACATGCCCGATTAACGCACGCCGTCGCGTTCGAGGCGCTTACGATCCATCTTGCGGGCACGGCGAACCGCAGCAGCTTTTTCCCGGGCGCGTTTTTCCGAAGGCTTTTCGTAATGACGGCGCAGTTTCATTTCGCGGTATACGCCTTCGCGCTGCAGCTTCTTCTTCAGGGCGCGCAGCGCCTGATCCACATTATTGTCGCGCACAATGATCTGCATAAAACCGCCACACTCCAGTCAAAAATCAAAAATGCGGGGAAAACCGCACAATAAAAGCCAAACAAAAAGGGTTCGTCGCAACAAAAGCTGCGCCGTTCGGCCCGCGCCCTAACAGTGGATTCGCATAAACTCAAGGGGAAAGGACTTGACCAGCGCGCGTTGGGGTATGAGGACACGCAAGAGGTAACAGGAATGGGAGTCCCCGAACATGGCAACGGCATTCAAAACCCACAACCAGTATAGCGAAGCCGAATGGGCCGCGCGACAGGAATTGGCCGCCTGCTACCGCATTTTTGCCATGAAGGGTTGGGACGAAATGATCTTCAACCACATCACGGTCAAATTGCCAGATGAAGAAGGCGCATTCCTGATCAATCCGTACGGCCTGCATTTCAGCGAGATTAAGGCATCAAATCTCGTCAAGATTGATATTGACGGCAACAAACTCGACGACAACCCTTATCCAGTCAACAGGGCGGGCTTTGTTCAGCACAGCCTGTTCCACCGCGTCCTGCACGATGCTCATGCGATCATCCACACCCACACGACTGCGACGATGGCGGTGTGCGGCATGGAAGGCGGGTTGCAGCCGGTTAATTTCTACGCCTGCAATTTCATGGGCAATCTGGCCTATCACAAATTCGAGGGCGTGACCGTGCGTGACGAAGAAGGCACTCGCCTCGTCCAGAATCTGGGCGACAAACGTATCCTGATGCTGGAAAATCACGGGCCTGTCGTCATGGGTCGCAGCCTGCCTGACGCCTTTATCAAATATTGGGCATTGCAGCGCGCGTGCGAAATCCAGCTTGCGACCATGTCGATGGGCAAGCCGATCCCGATTGGTGAGGATGTTGTTGCGGTCCATCAGCGCGATATTGGCCAAACCCAGATTCCAGGCGGATCAGGCAAAGCAGAATTTGACGCGATGGTCCGGCTTGTTGACAAGATCGATACGAGTTGGCGTGACTAAATTCACCGTCAATAACCAACCGGTCGCATATCAAATGGATCCCGACACGCCGTTGCTCTGGGCGCTGCGAGAGGCATCCAACCTGACGGGCACCAAATATGGATGCGGCAATGGCGATTGCGGCGCGTGCACGGTTGACATTGATGGCCGGGCCGTGCGGTCCTGCACAATATCCATCAAGGCGGTTGAGGGCAGTTTCGTCACCACCATCGAAGGCCTGTCGCGCGACCGCAGTCATCCGATCCAGCAAGCATGGGTCGCTGAAAACCTGCCGCAATGCGGGTTTTGCCAACCCGGGATGATCATGGCGGCGGCGGTCCTTATCAAGGACAAGCCAAATCCGACCGATGAGGATATCAACACGGCAATCACCAACCTGTGCCGGTGCGGCACTTATCCTCGCATCCACCGTGCTATCCGGCGCGCGGCAAGGGTGAAGGCGGGGCTTGAGACAATATCCGCCGCCCCGCCCCCCGGCATTTCGCCCGAGGACGCGGCCCGCGCCGTTCCTGCGCTCACGCCGACCAAGCAGTGACTTCCTTCCTTTCAGTAAGCTTTACGGATCATTAAGCAACGCGACAGCTTGGTTCTTGCACAATCTGTCTCACGGGCCGACTCACCTGAGTATGCCGATGCGGAGGAGTGTTACCGCCATGCGTAAACTGATTTTAGGAAGCCTGCTTGCAACGCTCGCCCTGTCTCCGGCAATGGCGCAGCGCGATGATCGTGGAAGCAACAGAGAGCGCGGCGAAATGCGCCAGCGCGCGCCTGAAAACCGCGACGACAGTGCCGGCGGTTGGCAGAACCGTCGCCAGCAACCCGCCGCCGCCCCGGCCACAGCCCCGCAACCCGCCCCACAAGCCAATACCGACTGGCGCTCGCAACGACGCAATTCTGATGTGGCCCCTTCACCCCTGCCCCGCAGCGAAAACCGGGATCATGCACGTGGCACCGGGGGCGGTTGGAACCGCCGTGACCGCGGCAATGTTGCGCAACCAGCACCTGCGCCTGTTCAACAACAACGGCGGGCAGACACACGTCCAAATGACGGTCGCAACAGCGAGATGCGCACCGGAACGCCCGCCCGTCCTGCCAATCCCTATTCCAACCGGCGCAATCCGGAATATAATGGCGACCGCAACAACAATGATGGACGTCGCGGTGAAAACCACCGTGATGACCGCAACGGCCATGACTGGCGTCGCGGCAATGATCACGATAACAATAGCTGGCAGCGTAACAACAATGGCCGTTGGGAACGCCATCAAGGCGACAATCGCCACTGGAACAATGGTTGGCGCAATGACCGCCGCTATAATTGGCAGCAGTATCGCCAAAGCAACAGAAACCATTATCGCGCGCCGCGTTATTACCATCCTTATGGCTATGGTTATGGATATCGCCGGTTCGGCATCGGCATTTCGTTAGATCAGCTATTCTACGGTCGGAATTACTGGATCAACGATCCTTGGGATTATCATCTTCCACAGGCCTATGGTTCATACCAATGGGTGCGATATTATGATGATGTCTTGCTTGTTGATCTCCGCACGGGCCGGGTGGTCGATGTGATTTACGACTTCTTCTGGTAAATATAGAAGGAAATTGAAAAAAGGGCCCGGGATTGTTTCCGGGTCCTTTTTTCGCACTTGCCATCTGGCCTGTTGCTGCGCCATTCTTGCGCACAACGGGAGACAATCATGTTGAAGATACTTTCTATCACAACCGCCGTCATTGGACTGCCTTGCACTGCATGGGCGCAAACGACGGTTATCCATGCTGGCCGCGTCATTACTGATGCGGCGCAAACCGTCAGTGGTCCCTCGACGATCATCGTAGCAGATGGCCGGATTGTGTCGATTGAACCCGGCACAAAGGCTGGCCCGGCGGGCGCAATAACCATTGATCTATCGGCGAAGACAGTGTTGCCGGGGCTGATCGACAGCCACGTTCACCTGACCGGCGATCCCGGCGGCGATTATCGCAGCGAGGCCGTGGACAGTGACGAACTCGGCGTCGTGATCGGTGCGAAGAACGCCCGGATCACCGCATTGGCCGGGTTTACAACCGTTCGTGACCTTGGTTCAGCGCCGCAGACCGGCTTTGCCTTGCGCGATGGCACCGCAAGGGGCCTCATTCCTGGCCCGCGAATCGTATCGTCTGGCCCCGCCATCTCAATCATTGGTGGACACGGGGACGTTTCCGGATTCCGACCAGCCGTGAATGCGGTTCTTGACGCAGGCAATACCTGCACGGGGGCCGTCCAATGCGCCGCCCGCGTGCGTGACATGTCAAAACGTGGGGCAGACGTGATCAAGATAACGGCGACAGGCGGTGTCCTGTCGCAGCAAGGGCGCGGGTTGGGGCAGCATTTCACCGATGAAGAAATGAGTGCCATCGACGGTTTGTTGAACCGGT
>JANNWX010000148.1:0-2410 GCA_031409315.1 Sphingomonadales bacterium
GCGCCGCCGCCGGGAAACCAAGTTCACGCGCCCGTTTTGCGATATTAATTGGCTCGATTGCGCCTTCCAACATCGTGAAGGCGGAAAAAATACGGAGAGGGACAAATGGCGCGAATGGCATTTGTAATGCCTTAGCTGCACCGATGCGGAATGTTAACTGCCCCCCAAATCAAATTTGGGGATAAGTTCAAGGCTATTTCACTATGCTTTTCGGGCGGTAATTAAAATCGAAACTTGCACTCCACGTCTTCCCACCGTCGCTTGACTGTTCACCGAATTGTCGCACGGCACCGGACATGTCCTTGGTATAGGTCATCCGAGTCAGAGCATCCGTGCCTTTGGCCCCGCTGCCGCGCCAACTGCCGGTCAGGACCATAGCGCCGTCCGCAAAGCCACCTTTGAATTCCACCCAACTATTGCCGGCATCGGCCCAAGTTTGGCGCCAAATTTTGTCAGCCCCATCATAGCTGTTGATGCTGCCGCCCGGCGCACCCTTGAGCGGCATCCAATTTTCGCGGATCACACACCCGCCGTAGAGCCGCTCAATCTTGCTGGTTGCCACCTGAGCATCCTTGCCGGTCGGATAGACATCCCAGTCACCAACCCAGAAATCAAACTGGCGGTGCTCGATACTTGCACAGGGCGGCCGCTGTGCGGCGGGCGGTGTAGCTGTCGGTGTTTGGGAAAGCCCAGCACTACTCGCCAGAGTTAACAGGGGCAGTGCGCAAAAAATAGCGGCCATATCTCGCATGTCATTCATCCCAGAAACGTTAGTCAGATTGGACCATATTTTTTTGGATCACGAGATGCTTATTCGACAAACAACCAATAATTGAGGATGAATGGTTGCACCAAAGTCAGGGCCTAAAGCAGTTTGTCGATATCACCTTCAAGGCTGGCCGGGGTTTCGGTCGGCGCATGGCGCGATACGACTGTTCCGTCCTTGTCGACCAGGAATTTGGTGAAATTCCACTTTATACCCTTTGAACCCAGAAAACCCGGCTTTTCCTTTGTCAGATGTTTGTAAAGTGGGTCTGCCCCTGCGCCATTGACGTCAACCTTGGCCATCACCGGGAATGTCACATCATAAGTGAGCGAACAGAATGCAGCAATTTCCTCGGCATTTCCAGGCTCCTGCGCCCCGAATTGGTTGCACGGAAAGCCCAATATAGCGACATCATCACCATATTTGCGGTGCAGAGCCTCCAACCCTTCATATTGCGGCGTGAAGCCACATTTTGACGCGGTGTTGACGATCAGGATGGGCTTGCCAGAAAAATCGGAAAGCTTTTGTTCGGACCCGTCCGGTTTTTTCACGGTAAAATCATGAACGTTCATTGTTGTTTGTCCCTAAGCCGCGTCGCCGGCGACTTCTTTATTTTTCTTCGTATAGACCCGGACCGGTTCTTTGGTGCCGGCGACAACATCTTTGTCGACCATCACCTCATCTACCCCGTCCATTGACGGCAAATCGAACATCGTGTCGAGCAAGATGCTCTCCAGAATCGAGCGTAAGCCGCGGGCACCGGTTTTGCGCTCGATACCTTTTTTGGCAATCGCGGTCAGCGCATCATCGGTGAAGCCCAGTTCGACATCTTCCATCTCGAACAATTTCTTATACTGTTTGACAAGGGCATTTTTCGGCTCGGTCAAGATTTTGACCAGAGCATCGGTATCCAGATCTTCTAGCGTCGCAATCACCGGCAAGCGGCCCACAAATTCTGGTATCAGGCCGAATTTGAGCAAATCTTCTGGCTCGCCTTTTTTCAGGATCTCGCCGGTGCGCCGCTCATCGGGATTAGAGACATTTGCACCAAAGCCAATCGATTTGCCCTGAAGACGGTCCGAAATGATCTTTTCAAGCCCGGAAAAGGCCCCGCCACAAATGAAGAGGATGTTGGTCGTATCAACCTGCAGAAATTCCTGCTGCGGATGTTTGCGTCCACCTTGCGGTGGAACGCTGGCCGTGGTGCCTTCCATCAGCTTCAAAAGCGCCTGTTGCACGCCTTCGCCTGATACGTCGCGGGTGATCGAAGGGTTTTCTGCCTTGCGGCTGATTTTGTCGATCTCGTCAATATAAACAATGCCGCGTTGGGCGCGTTCAACATTATAATCAGACGCTTGAAGCAGCTTCAGGATGATATTTTCGACATCTTCGCCGACATAGCCCGCCTCTGTCAGGGTCGTCGCATCCGCCATTGTGAACGGCACATCAAGAATCCGGGCGAGCGTTTGGGCAAGCAATGTCTTGCCACATCCCGTGGGGCCAACGAGCAGAATGTTCGACTTGGCAAGCTCAACATCGGCGCCCTTCTGCCCGTGGTTTAGCCGCTTGTAATGATTGTGCACCGCGACCGAAAGCACCCGTTTCGCGCGCTTTTGGCCAATCACATAATCATCAAGCACATCG
>JANNWX010000149.1:0-4051 GCA_031409315.1 Sphingomonadales bacterium
TCACCCCTCGCGGTGATAGGGATGCCCGGCGATGATGCTTGTGGCGCGGTAAAGCTGTTCGACCAGCATCGCCCGTGCCAGCATATGGGGCCATGTGGTCCTGCCAAATGATAGGGCCAGCGAGGCCGATGCGCGTTCCTCTTTCGTCAGACCATCAGCGGCCCCGATAAGGAAGCGGCATTCGCGGGTTCCGCCGTCGCGCCAATGTTCCAATTTCGCCGCGAGTTCAACAGAGCCGAGTTGCTCTCCCGCTTCGTCGAGCGCGATACTGATCGTCGCTGGCGCGGTGGGGGGCGCCTTGCCGCCGCTATCAGGGAGCTCGGTGATATGGAATGGCCAGACAAGCCTTTTTTCATACCGCGC
Source organism: Sphingomonadales bacterium (assembly GCA_031409315.1). Classification (GTDB taxonomy): domain Bacteria; phylum Pseudomonadota; class Alphaproteobacteria; order Sphingomonadales; family Sphingomonadaceae; genus Aquisediminimonas. The sequence goes on from JANNWX010000149.1 coordinate 364, forward strand.
GATCAGATCGGCTTCGGGGCAACGCCCCATCTTGCCGCGCGCGACGATATGAAGTTTCAAGCGGTCATCGGGTCGGCAACTGGCGCGTCGCCAAATGCCCACATACGTTCGAGATTATAGAAGCTACGGACTTCGGGCTTGAACAGATGGACGATCACATCGCCCGCATCAATCAATACCCAATCTGCCGTCGGCAAGCCTTCGACCCGCGCGACGCGGCCGCATTCGGCCTTAATCTTCTGTTGAAGTTTCGCCGCCATCGACGCCACTTGCCGGGTCGAACGACCGCTGGCGATCACCATATGGTCAGCAATGGTCGATTTGCCAGCGAGCGGGATCGAGATAGTCTCGACCGCCTGGTCATCATCAAGTGATTGCAGAATGAGTTTGTGAAGCGCTTCAACGCCGTCAATTACGGGGGTGGCAAGCTTTTTGGCAGCGGGCAAAATAGATCCTAGCGGGTCATGCGGCGCGTCACGGGATCGCGCACAGGGTGGGTTGAAAAGTGGCGTTGCCAGTCAGGATCAGCCCGACGCAACGCAGTGGCGGAGGTTTTGTCAGGGCGAAAGCGCAAGTGCACGAGCGCCGGTGTTCTCCACTTCGTCCAATCTTTTGCATGGTCCGTCGGGCGGACGAATCGCGCGAACCAACCCATCGCAACGGCTGCGCGGGCGGCACCGTCATAGCCCGGACGGGCGATAACTGCAATCGGCATGATATTGGCAATCGTCCGCCAGCTTTTCCAGCGGTGAAATTGCGTCAGATTATCCGCCCCCATCAGCCAGATGAAGCGCCTGTTGGGATAGCGGCGGACCAGCATTTTAAGCGTGTCCACGGTATAGCGCGTGCCCAAACTCTGCTCGATTGCGGTCGGAACGATCCTGCTCCGCCGCGCCGCGCGTTTTGCAGATCGTAGGCGTACCGCAAGCGGGGCCATATCTTTTGCTCCCATTTTCAACGGATTACCGGGCGAAACCAACCACCAGATCTCGCCAAGCCCCAGCGCGTCAGCCGCGTAAAGGCTGATCGCGCGGTGGCCGCCGTGGGCAGGGTTAAACGATCCACCGAGAAGTGCCGTCAGAATCACGGATCAATGAGCCAATCTTCACGCTCGTGTACAATGCGCGCGACCTCAACGGTGGACCGGATGATTCGGTAAAGGATGAAGTAGGGGGTATCATGGACTCGCAGTTTACGTGCTCCGTTATTCAAGGGAGGGCCGCCATGCGGAAAATCTTCTAGGGATTTGCACCTGAATCTGATTGTTGCGAGCGTTCTGAGTGCCAATTCAGGTGATGCTTCATTGATGAGCCAGTGATTGATCCGGCGCAAATCTTCTCGCGCCAACGACGACCAGATTATTTTCCGCATTTGCCGCGGTGTTCGGTGATCATTTCGTCAAGTTCGCGCATCACTTCTTCATGGGGCACGACGTCTCCACGTTCGATGGCATCGATACCTTCCTGTATGAAGGCTCTCAAATCCGTTTCGCTTTCTGCAACCCGTTGAATTGCCTGTGCGGCAAACCATGATCGGCTGCGTCCCTGCGCTTTTGCAAGAATGTCCACCATTTCAAGCGTTTGGGCATCAAGTCGTGCAGTAATAACGGCGGTTTTGCCCATGCTTCCAATGTATCACTTGTATACAAGTGATTCAAGGTCGAACCTGCCCAGCCCCCCGGATCAACCATTTATAGGTTGTCAGCCCTTCCAGAGCGACCGGCCCGCGTGCGTGAAGGCGCCCGGTGGCAATGCCGATTTCAGCACCAAGGCCAAACTCACCGCCATCAGCAAACTGGGTAGAGGCGTTCCACATAACTATTGCTGAATCGACCGCTGCTAAGAAGCGTTCAGCCGTGTGTTCGTCTTCGGTGATGATAGCATCGGTGTGATCTGAACTGTGCGCAGCGATATGGGCTATCGCACCTTCGACGCCGTCGACAAAAGTTACCGAACAGATGCTGTCGAGATATTCGGTGTCCCAATCCGTCGCGCCAGCCAACGTCGCTCGGGGTTCGGTGGCGACAATATCCGGCGATCCCCGCAGCGCGCAGCCCGCGTCGATCATCGCCGCTAGAACCAGCGACGGATTGGTAAACGCGCGGTCGATCAGCAATGTTTCCATCGACCCGCAGATGCCGGTGCGCCGCATTTTGGCGTTCACTGCAATCGCGACGGCTTTTTCAGGATCTGCAGCACCGTCGATATAGGTGTGGCACAGCCCGTCGAGATGGGCCAGTACCGGCACCCGTGCTTCGGTCTGGACCCGTTCGACCAGCGCCTTGCCACCGCGCGGAATGATGACATCAATCAATCCGTGCGCGGCGAGCATCGCTCCGACGGCGCCGCGATCCCTGATCGGCACAAGCTGAATAGCGTCTGTTGGCAAGCCAGCCGCCACTATACCCTCGATCATCGCACGATGGATTGCCATGCTGCTTGCCAGGGCTTCCGATCCCCCGCGCAGGATCACCGCATTACCCGACATCAGGCACAAAGCCCCGGCATCGGCCGTAACATTGGGTCGACTTTCATAAATGATACCAATCACGCCGAGCGGCACACGAACGCGTGATAATTTCAGGCCGTTGGGGCGCTGCGACCGGTCGATAATCTGTCCGACAGGGTCTGCAAGTGTGGCAACCGCTTCGACACCCGCCGCCATGGCGTCGATCCGGTCGGGAGTGAGCAGCAAGCGATCAATCATTGCGTTGCTCAGGCCGTTCACTTGGCCTTGCGCTACATCTTCTGCATTGGCCGCAAGGATGGACGCGCTATGGCCCCTGATCGCCGCAGCAGCCGCCACCAATGCCTGAGCTTTGGTGCTGGTTGGCAGACTTGCAAGCAATACCGATGCTGCACGCGCGCGTTTTGTCATGTCGTTGACAAGCTGGCGTGGATCAAGGCCGGGTGCATTCATATCGAGGCTGCTAGCATATCTGTCGTTATTGGCAAAATCCTCCTCGCTCAAAGGCGATTTGCCTGATAGTTTCTGATCTATGTCAGGGGAAATCGAAGCAGTCGGCGATATCATCACAGGCGGAACGGTCACACAGGCCGTTGATCCGGCGACGGCGGCAAGTGCTGGTGATGCGGTTTTGGCATGCATGAATTGCGGGGCAACACTTATCGGTAATCATTGCCATGATTGCGGGCAGGCAGCCCATATCCACCGGACATTGACGGCATTCTGGCATGATTTCACCCATGCCATTCTTCATTTTGAAGGCAAGGTGTGGCGCACGCTGCCGATGCTGATATTTCGGCCGGGTCAATTGACGCGGCGTTACATCCACGGCGAACGGGCGCGGTTCGTTTCACCGCTTGCCTTGTTTTTATTCTCGGTTTTTTTGATGTTTGGCACATTTAGCTGGGTTGGCGCACCGTTTAGCCCGCAAGGACAGGTCGCGCGCGATGGCGTTGTTCAAACCGCCGACGGCATGAAGAAAGAGCTTGCGCGTGTAAATGGCCAGATCGCGTCTTTGAAAGAAAAGCGGACAGGCTTGGCCAAAGCGAGCGATGCGCTTCCAAAAATCGACCGGGAGTTGAAAGCTCTGCAACGCGGGGCGGATGGTTTGCAAAAAGGCCTCGACATTTCAGCGGGCTTGAAAACGGGAGAATTTGATATCTCCGACGTGGATATTGATACCGGGTCGATAGAATTTGACGCCATGATCAGCAGTGCGGCG
>JANNWX010000150.1:0-3025 GCA_031409315.1 Sphingomonadales bacterium
TCTGGCCATTCGACGATCAAAGCGCCGTCGATCAGCATGTCATCAAGCCCAAGTTCCTCGATCTGGTTAGGATCGTCAATCCGGTAGAGGTCAACATGCCCGACTGCCATGCGCACGGTGGGCGGCGCATAGGGAATGACAAGCGCGAAACTTGGGCTCGCGACCTCTCCTGCAAACCCAAGGCCTGCGATCAAACCACGCGCCAAACTTGTTTTGCCCGCACCCAGATCCCCTGAAAGCGCGATGATATCGCCAATTTGCACGAGGTCTGCCAATTGCCTGCCATATGCGTCTGTTGCTTTCGCACTGTCCAAATGCATCACCGTGGCAATTCGATCTGGACAGCCGTCCCTTGTCCGGGCTCAGACAGCAACGTCAGAGTTCCGCCGTGAGCCTCCACAAACTGTTGCGCCAGTGGCAGCCCCAAACCAACCGAAGCATCATCATCGCGCGAACCAAGGTCATTGATCCGACTGAAACGATCAAGCGCGGTTGCACACTGTGCATCATCCATACCCGGACCATCATCTGATACAACGATCAAGGCTTTTTGATTATCACCGCTTGCATGGAGCAAAACGCGCCCGCCGTCCTGTGTATAGGTGATTGCATTCTTCAACAGATGGTCAATCGCCTGTTTCAGTTTTTTGCCGTCGCCTTTGACAATGCCGACTGTTTCCGAAATATCGGATACGAACTTTATCGCCTTGGCCTGCACAAGGCCGCCAACGCCGGTGGCCGACGATCGCGCAATTTCAGCAAGATCAACCCGTTTCCTCTCTAGGGGCAGCGCACCGGCCGCGCCTTGGGTAAGGTCAAGCACATTGTCGACAAGCCTGCCTAGCCGGTCAGTGGATTCGAGAATCGCGGCAACATAGTCTTGCGCCTGTGGTTCCAATTTACCCGCAAAACCGTTCGCCAGCATTTCTGCAAAGCCGCTAATCGATGTCAACGGCGTTCGCAATTCATAGCTCATATTGGCGACAAACGCGGTTTTGATCTTGTCGGCCTCCTCCAGCGCAGATGCGCGGCCACGCAACGTCCGCTCAATTTTTCGGCTGTCGGTAATATCCAGCATGATGAAAAGCGCATTGCCATCGGGCAAGGGCACGGCCGCAAATTCAAAATGACGCCCGTCCTTTAACGACACCCGGCCGCTGCGCTGTTTTCGGTCAACGGTTGCCGAGCGCACCAGTTCACGGATCAGGGCCGCGCGTGACGGCGTTGACAGCGACGGGGCAGCGGCCTCTGCCAAGGCATCAACATGAGGGTGCCCGGCCAAAAACTCCTCCTCAAATCCCCACACTTCGCGGAACCGATTGTTCCAGAGATGAAGCCTCCCATCCGATTCAAACACACCGACCGCCTCAAACAGGTTGTCGAACGTGGCCGTGCGCACCCGCAGCAACGTATCGCGTGCGCTGGCCAATTGGGCTTGTTCGGTCCGGTCTTCGAAAATCAGCAACAGGCCGCCATCAGGCAAAGGTTGGGCAACGAGCCGTAAATGCTGCCCCCCCGGGATCAGCCAATTATCTTCGACAGCGCCGCCAGCTGAGGTGAACCATTGTCGCTTTTCGGCCTTCCACGCCGGAAAATCCCGGGTTTCGGGAATTCGGCCGGCCTCCCTCATCCTGTCAAGCAGGCGGTCAAATTCCGGGCGTTCGGCAATCCATTCCGGTTTCAGTGCGAACAATTGGTTGAAAGGGACATTGCAGAATACAAGGCTTTTGTCGGCACCAAATTGTGCGACACCTGCGGATAATCGGTCAAGCGTATCGCGCTGCGTGTCTGCAAACCTGCGGAAAGCCGCGCGCGCGCGCTCAATTTCCTCGACGTCGATCGCATAGCCGGCAATCCCAGCATCCCCCAGCGGCACATCGACAATCTTGAGCGCGCGGCGTTCCCCGTTGATTGTCGCAGGCACGATCCGTTCCACCGTCTCCCCCTTTTCGCGCGCATTTGCCGCCGTCGCCATCGGGCTGGCGCTGCCACTGGTATCGACTAGTTCGAGCCCGGCGGCGATCACCGCCGCCGCATCCGTCGCCTCGACTGCCCTGACATAGGCTGAATTGACCAGCGAAAGCCGAAGATCAGGCCCGCGGTGCCACATCGGGATCGGAGCGGCCTCGATCAAGCTCGACAATGTCTGGAATGCACGGGATAGTCGGTCCGCTTCCTGGGTCAGACGCCCGATTTCGGACTGGCTATCGGTCGCATCAAAAATCCATAGAATGGCGGCCCCTTGAGCTGCCAAACCCGATCCAGCGGGAGCCCCGCGGATCAACAATATCCGCGATGACCCACGCGCGCGGACGGTTCGGCTAAACGATTTTCCGGTCTTTTGCGATGTTGAGACATCCCTTGCCAAGGCGGCTGCATCGTCCGCAGTCAACCCCGCGTCGGGCAGGGCGAGGTCGGTCAGAAAATTCGGCATACGCGGCAGGCCAAGCCAGTCTGCCAACCGCTCCTGCGCCTCAATCCGCCCGTCATTGCGCACGACAAGCGGGAGTGCGGGTGCCGATTCAAGCAGTAAAGCTAGCCGGTCGGCCTGGCTGGTCGCAAATCCGGCTCGTTTGCGCAGCGCCAATCCCGTCACAACCGCCCACGCAGCAGCGATCAACCACAAAGCGAGAACGACGCCAATCAATGCCGCAACCGAAAAAGACAGCGTCAACAAGCGGCCACAGCCCTTTCCAAGAGCGTACACGCGCGAAAATTTAACCGTGCGGGATGCAGTGAAATGCCCATATCAAGGCTCTTATACCAAGTCGCGCCCTACTGCGAATACGCAAAGCAGACTTAGTACGAAAAAATCACGGCGCGCGCATCGTTACGCCTGTGTTGAGTGTTTCGCTCGAATCGGCGACGCAGAAACGCGCCATGCGCTGCGCGCGTTCGGAGAGGCGCTGGTAATCGAGATAGCTGATCCCCGGCACGATCGGTTCCCGGAACCACGGCGCGTAGAATTCAAGGTTCGGGATCGAGCGCACGGCATCGGAAACGTTGGGCGTGCCGCCGTGCCACG
>JANNWX010000151.1:0-4537 GCA_031409315.1 Sphingomonadales bacterium
GATTTTCCTGCACCCAGTCCGAATGATAATGTTTAAGATTCTTATTAGGCAGAACCAGCGACACCGAATCCAGCCCCCCAGCGACATAGATACCGCCCTCTCCGCCCCTGACCCTTTGCGCCGCAACGGCAATTGCTTGCAGGCCCGACGCGCATTTCCGGTCAAGTGTCATGCCCGATACATGATCGGGAAGCCCTGCGCGCAACGCCGAAACCCGGGCGATATTGTTGCCCGTTGCGCCTTCGGGATGGGCCGAGCCAAGGACAATATCCTCAACGTCACCCGGCAACACGCCAGCCCGCTCAAGCGCAGCCCCGATCACATGCGCAGCAAGATCGGACCCGTGAGTATCCGTCAATGTTCCGCGATATGCCTTGCCAATGGGCGTCCGCGCCGTTGATACGATGACTGCGTCTTGCATTTGCGCTGCGCCTTTAACCGTCGAGTGAAGGGTTGATCAGATATTTCTCGCCGGTGGCCCTTTTGTTGTATCCAGCGATAACATCCAGATGAAGCACTTCAGCCAGCGAAATCGTCTTGGTATAATGGCTGGCAAACGTTGTTTTCAGTTCATCCATCACCCGCTGGCGCAGCCGCATCGCATCTGCCCCACCAATTTTTTGGAGGAAAGGCGTCAGCAACCACCCGCTGATGCTCCATGAAAAGCCAAAGCTGCGGGTTAATATCGTCGGCGACAGATCAAGCCCGCCATAGATATAGAGTTGCTTGAACGTGGTCGATCCATAGCGGCTATATTCCTTCGCCGTCTTGTTCGCTGCCGCTTCCATGCAGGATAATATCTGGCTGCCCAGCTTACCGCCGCCTAGCGCATCAAAGGCAATCGTCGCGCCGGTTTCCACCAAAGCATTGGTCAGATCATCCATGAATGATGGCAGACTCGAATCGCACACATATTTCGCCCCGATGCCGCGCAAAATGGCGGTCTGTTCGGCATTGCGGACTATGTTGACAAGGCCGACCCCGTCCTTGATGCAAATCTTGTTCAGCATCTGACCAAGGTTTGAGGCTGCCGCCGTGTGCACCAGCGCAGTGTGGCCTTCGCGCTGCATCGTTTCAACCATACCAAGCGCGGTCAACGGGTTCACGAAACAGGACGCGCCGTCCACCGCGGTCGCACCTGCGGGCAAGGCCATAACCTCTGAAAGTCGGGCCAATTTGTATTGCGCATACATCGCGCCACCAATCATCGTCACCGTTTTTCCAAGCAACGCCTGCGCTGCATCCGATGATCCTGCCTTGACGACGACGCCAGCACCCTCATTGCCAACCGGCATCGCCTCATCCAAACGCCCGCCCATCGCGCGCATCAGCCCGGGCGCAACCGGCGCGGTGATGACCGGGTTGTGTGCTGTGCCTGATGCCACAGCCGCAGACATATCGGCTGCACCAAAAAGCAGGCCAAGATCGGATGGATTGATCGGTGACGCCTCGACACGCACCACAACCTGATCGGGGCCTGGCTCTGGAATGTCGATCCGGGCAAGCGATATTTCCAATTCCCCACTGCTTTTCAACAAAGAAAGTAGTTGCAGCCCGGTCGGTTGAAGTTCTGAACTCATATCTCTCTCCTGAAAATGGATTTGCAGTCTGCGCACATCTTGGCGTTGTCGCGTGCTTGCATCAATTCGCAGTTTACGTAAAGGGAAACGAGAAGCAAAAGTCAGCCGATACCGAAATGGAGACATCACATGCCCGAAGCCTATATCATCGACGCCGTCCGCACCCCGCGCGGGATCGGCAAACCGGGCAAAGGCGCATTGTCGCATCTCCACCCGCAGCATCTGGCGGCCACCGTGTTGAAAGCCCTTTCTGACCGCAACGGAATCAACACCGCTGAAGTCGATGACATCATCTGGTCAACCAGCACCCAAAAAGGCAAGCAAGGTGGTGATTTGGGACGGATGGCGGCGCTTGATGCTGGCTATGACATCAAAGCATCGGGCATGACGCTTGATCGTTTCTGCGGCGGCGGCATTACATCGGTTAATCTGGCGACCGCATCAATCATGTCCGGCATGGAAGATATGATGATCGCTGGCGGCACCGAAATGATGTCCTATACCCAGACGATTGGTGCCGAAGAAGCCGCCGTCGGGATCAAGCCGATGGGCATGGGATCGGGCAATATGCGGTTGATGATGAAGCATCCGCAATCTCATCAGGGTGTGTGCGGCGATGCGATTGCCGCGCGCGAAGGGATCACTCGGGCTGATGTTGATGCACTGGGCTATGACAGTCAGCAAAAGGCCAAGGTCGCCATTGCCGAAAACCGTTTCGCCAAAAGTTTGATTACGGTTTATAACGACGATGGCTCGGTTGCGCTTGACCATGAGGAATTTCCACGCCCGGAAACCACGATGGAAGGCCTTGCCGCCCTTAAGGCATCATTTGACGGCATCGCCGATTTTGAACTCGGCGGCATTACGTTCCGCAAGCTGATCCAGATGAAATATCCCGATTTAAACTGGACCGGCGTCCACCACGCAGGCAATTCGTCTGGCGTGGTCGATGGTGCCGCGGCACTGCTGATGACATCAAAAGCCTATGCCGACAAAAATGGCCTGAAACCGCGCGCAAAAATACGCGCTTATGCCAATGTCGGCGATTGCCCGACCTTGATGCTCAATGCGCCGGTTCCGGCCGCACAAAAAGTGCTGGCAAAGGCCGGCCTGACGCCCGGCGATATCGACCTGTGGGAAATTAACGAGGCGTTTGCAGTCGTCGCCGAAAAGTTCATCCGCGACCTGAAGCTCAATCGGGACAAGGTCAATGTAAACGGCGGCGCCTGCGCGCTTGGCCACCCCATCGGCGCAACCGGATCAATGCTGATCGGTACGCTGCTCGACGAACTTGAGCGCCGCGATTTGAAACGCGGCCTTGTCACCATGTGCGCAGCAGGCGGCATGGCCCCGGCAATCATCATCGAACGGGTTTGATGACAGACGGTCGAGGGTAAACAAAAATGGTGCCGGAAGAGGGACCGTGATGTGTTCATAAAGGGTGATATGACAACGCTTTATTGATACTTTCAGTGGCTGGATACCGTCAAAAATACCGTCTCGGCACCAGCGTTAGTCCTCTATGGGGACTCAAATCGGTAAGCAACTATGTTCAATCCGCCGAATTTATCCTCTGCCACAAAGGAGATGATTAGCCGCGAATGCGGAAAGCACGCCCGCGCAAACGTAATCTGGCCGCTGGATCACTCGGCATGGGGATCGACGATCAAAGCAAGGCGATACACTGCCAGCGCCGCACCGATAATGAGGGTGATCGAGTAGATCAGCAGGGCAAAGCCGATTCCGCCACCCAGAGACTTTAATATGGCAAACACGTTCACGATGCCGGGCCAATCGGGCCGGATTGCTTGCACGAGATCATAAAGAGCTGTTCCTTGGTAAAGGAAGGCCCAGAGCAGCGCACACACCTGCACCAAGATGAAATGGAAGAACGTGGCATTGATCTCGTCGAGGAACGTTACATCCTGATCGTTCTTCACAGCCCGGAGCGCCCGCTTAAGTCGCCCCGTCATCAAGCTGAACAGGATAGCATAGGTTCCGAGGCTGAATCCGAGCAGATTAGGTATGATTGATTGGGAGGTTCCAGCCCACTTGTCGCTGCTCCACCAATTGCCATATCCCAATGCCGTTGCGCCAAGGGCGACGAGAAACAGCGGCGAACCAAAAATCGCGTTCCAGCGCCCATAAGCGCGAAAGTATCTTCGTATCCGGGATGCAAAGGGTTTGAGCTGGGACGCCATCTCTAAGCGTTCTGCGCATTCCCGCGTGGCAAAATGCTGCGGAAGGCCTGATTTTCGGTCATCGCGTCAGGATCATATTTGTCCTGATATTGCTTCGGGTGATCTTCCGTCGAGCGCTTTACCGCCCCACTTTCATCGCGCCCGTTGACCTTCACGCTGCCATTTTCCAACGCCACCGCGCTGATAGCCTTGATTTCATCAGTAGCAACAATCGAGCTTCCCGGATCGGCCTCATAGCTGATCGTCAGCTTCTTACTCTGCGCGGTCGCTAAGTGGGCCTCAATCTGGGCCTCGAAATCGTCGGCAAAAATGTCTGCATTCGGCTTGAGGATGGTGATCGTAATCTCTTTGATAACCGGCAGAGCAAAAATCCGTGCCAGTCCCTCTTTGCTTTGAATCACGGTGATTTTCACATCGCCGTATTTTTGCGTGATGACCAAGTCATCCGCCAAGCCTTGAAACAGCGCGAGAGCCGATTTCTCGCTCAGCGCCTTGCCCGCTGCGTAGGTTTGAAAATAGATCTTGTGATTCGCCGTGTCGAAACGGAAATAGAACTGCGCCGAGTTGGGATGCAGGTTTTCAGGAATGACGACCTGCGAGATTTCCTCGTCGGTGGCCTCCTTCAGATCATCAGTGTTGAACCAAGCGCCGTCGAGATCGATGTCCAGAAAAGTCGTGATGACACCGCTTAAGACGTTTTCACCCGCTTCCGTCCGACTGAGCAGCGAAATCACGCCGTGACGATCCCCGCGCAAT
>JANNWX010000152.1:0-5237 GCA_031409315.1 Sphingomonadales bacterium
GCGGCGCAGGCCGTCGCCGCCAAGGCCAAGGCAAAAGGCGCTAAAGACGCTGAAAACCGCGTGGCAAAGGCTGACGCGGAAATTGGTGTCAAAATGGCTGTTGCTGACAAAGCGTTGGCAAAGGCCCGTGACAAGGCGCTGGAAAGCCTTGAAGCACTTGCTACCGATGCCGCCACCGACATTGTCGCCAAATTGTCCGGTGTCACGGTTACACCAGCCAATGCCACCAAAGCAGTGAAGGCATTTCTCAATGGCTGAACCGTCAAATACAGAAATGGCCCATACGCAAGTGGCCGAACACGCCGTTCCCTCGGCGCTCGGACTTGATCCAACCGGCTGGGTGGCGCTGTCGATGGTTGCGGTCTTTGCGATCATGCTCTGGAAAAAAGTGCCCGCAATGATTGGCGCGGCGCTCGACAAACAAATTGCGGGTATCCGCGAACAGCTTGATGCCGCGTCGAAGCTGCGCGCCGAAGCCGAAGCGCTGAAGGCCGAATATGTCAAGAAAACCAAAGATGCCCTCAAGGATGCGGACGCCATAAAGGCTTCAGCCTCCAAGGAGGCCGATGATATCATCGCGCAGGCCAAGGCGGACGCAACTGCCCTGATCGCGCGGCGCACCCAAATGGCAGAGGACAAAATTGGCGCTGCTGAACGCGCCGCCGTGGCCGATGTGCGGGCGAAGGCGGCGGCGGCGGCGGCGGGTGCTGCTGCACTGTTGATCGCGCAGGGCCATGATTCAAAGGCGGATAAGCCCCTTATCGACGCAACGATTGCGCAGTTGAATTAGTTTTTTTGCGCACATATTTGGTTTTATTGGAGGACGTGAGAATGAAATTGGCTGGCTTTACTTCATTGCTTCTGGTCGTAGCATCGCCCGTGATTGCTCAAGAGGCCCCAGCGCCCGCAACTGCGCCTGCAACTGATTCGAAACTATCCATCGAATCGCCCTTTGCCGCGCTGGTCGAAAATACCGCGACCAAGGCTGTTATCGACACAAATTTCCCCGGCATGACCGCGCACCCGGCGTTTGAGCAGTTCAAGGTGATGTCGCTCAAAGAATTGCAACCCTTGTCCGGTGGCGTGATTACCGACGAGGCAATTGCCAAGGCCGCAACCGAGCTTGCTGCGATAAAATAACGCAACATTGCGTAAAGGCAGCGGCCTTCAATCCAGCGGCCGGGTTTTTACCAACGCAATTGTTATGTAGGTCAAGACAGGCACATTGTCCTGATTGAACACCGTTGTCCGGTTCCTGAATGATCCCATTTCGGGGCGGGACCGTGACGGGGTTTTGTCGATAATTTCGGTTTCGCAGCGGAGCGTGTCGCCGGGATAGACCGGCTTCAACCAGCGCAGTTCGTCCACGCCGACGCCACCGAGTCCGGCATGGTCATTGCCTTCACCCATGTTTGCGACGGTCATCGCCATTGTCATCGCCGTCGTGTGCCAGCCGCTGGCTGATATCCGCCCAAAATGGGTTTTTGCTGCAGCTTCCTCGTCAAGGTGGAACGGCTGCGGATCAAATTTGCGGGCAAAGTCCAGAACGTCGGTGCGGAACACTTCGTAACGGCCAAAGCTGGATTTGTGGCCAATTTCAATATCTTCGAAATAGCGCATGAATTCTACTCCCCGCAGGCGAATAGATCATGGCACCACGTTTACGTATACGTCAACTAAACATTGAACCGGAACAGCATGATATCACCGTCTTTAACCAGATAGTCTTTGCCTTCGGAGCGCCACTTGCCCGCCTCTTTAGCTCCTGCCTCGCCGTTGTGCGCCACATAATCGCCGTAAGCCATCGTTTCGGCGCGGATGAAGCCTTTCTCAAAATCCGTGTGGATCGCGCCCGCTGCGTTCGGGGCGGTGTCTCCGGTGTGGACGGTCCAAGCGCGGGCTTCTTTGGGGCCGACGGTGAAGAAGGTGATGAGGTGGAGCAGTTCATATCCCGCGCGGATAACGCGGGCGAGGCCGGTTTCGGTGAGGCCAAGGTCTGACAGGAATTCGGCGCGGTCTTCGGGCGGCATGGTCGCGATCTCGGCCTCGATGGCGGCGGAAACGACAACGGCTTCGGCGCCTTCGGCCTTGGCTTTCTCAAACACCTTGGCGGAAAAGGCGTTGCCATTGGCGGCTGACGCCTCTTCGACATTGCACACGTAGAGCACCGGCTTTGACGTGATGAGCTGCGCCTGATCAAACAAGCGTTTCTCTTCGGGATCGCTGATTTGGGTGAGCCGTGCGGGCTTTCCCTCACGCAGCAAATCAAGCGCGCGGCCCAGAACGATGGCTCCGGCTTTGGCTTCTTTGTCGCCTTGCGCACCCTTTTTCTGCAAGTTCGGCACGCGTTTTTCGAGGGATTCGAGGTCGGAGAGCATCAGCTCCGTCTCAACCGTTTCCGCGTCGCTAATCGGGTCAATCTTGTTCTCGACATGCTGGATGTCATCATCTTCAAAGCAGCGCAAAACATGGACGATGGCGTCGACCTCGCGGATATTGCCAAGAAACTGATTGCCTAGCCCTTCGCCCTTGCTCGCCCCGCGCACGAGGCCAGCAATGTCGACAAAGCCCAATTGCGTCTCGATAATCTTCGCCGATCCGCCAATTTTTGCGATAGTCTGTAGCCTCTCATCAGGCACCGCGACATTGCCGATATTTGGCTCGATCGTGCAGAACGGATAATTGGCCGCTTGCGCCGCTGCCGTTTCGGTCAGCGCGTTGAACAGGGTGGACTTGCCGACGTTTGGCAAGCCGACGATACCGCATTTGAAACCCATGACTATTCCTTGGAAGACTATATCGTCCGCGTCCCTAGCGAGCGAACCGCCACATGGCCAGCCCGTCAGCCACCGGGAATGGCATTGACCCACCGATCCAGTGCGCCGGGATTTTTGAACCGGATAATTTTGGTTTCATGCCCTTTCAGCCTTGTCTCCATGCGCAGGCGGGGGCCGCTGTTCCACTGAAGGATGTAGAACAGGAAACCCAGATCGAACCGTTCGGGGCAGCCCTCTGTCATATCCGGACGGGTGCGCCCGCGGTAGCGCCATATTCGACGAAACAGGCGTTCGACGCAGAGCCGGATCGGAAAATCGAGATAGAGGACTGTATCGGCACGCTCCAGCCGTTCCGAAAGCGTCCCGCCATAAGTCCCGTCGATCAGCCACCGGTCAGCCGCGACGATGCATTGCAATTTTTCGCGCAACTCGTGCTTGCCGCTTTCAACCCAGCCGGGTTTCCAATTCAGCTGATCCATATGGACTATCGGCATATCGAGTTTTTGGCCCAATCGTGCCGCCAGTGTCGATTTTCCGGCGCCGCAAGGGCCGACGACCAGGATGCGGTTCACAAGTCCTAATCCTGTTGCATGCGCAACGCGATGTCGTTCATATAACGCACGTCATCTCCTGCGGCCAGAAGCGGTGCTTCCGCCGCAACCGCGCCGAGCATATGGGCGAGATCGTCCATCTCGGCCTTGGCAAAGTTGCCCAAGACATAGGGCGTAACCCGGTCTTTATGCCCCGGATGGCCAATGCCGAGGCGAACACGGCGGAAAGCCTCTCCGATATGGGCGACAGTTGATCGGATGCCGTTATGCCCCGCCGTTCCACCACCCGTTTTCACCTTCACCCGGAAGGGATCAAGATCTAGCTCGTCATAAAAAACTGTGACCGCAGCCTCATCCAGTTTGAAAAAGCGCATGGCCGCGCCAATGGAGCGCCCGCTGTCGTTCATAAACGTCGTGGGTTTGAGGAGCAAGATTTTCTCGCCCGCAATCCGCCCTTCGCTCGCCAGACCCTGAAACCGGGCCTTGAACGCATCAAAGCCGTGGCACGCGGCAATCGCGTCCACGGCCATGAAGCCGACATTGTGCCGGTGAAGCGCGTATTCTGCGCCCGGATTGCCAAGGCCTGCCCAGATTTGCATCCGGCCAGCCGGGGTTAAGCCCCGTCGCCCTCAGCAGCCTCGGTCGTTGCTGTATCGCCTTCGCTCGATTTGAGCGCCGATGGTGCAACGATAGTGGCAATGGTGAAATCGCGGTCAGTGATCGCCGATTTCGAACCTTCGGGCAGCGTGACCGACGAAATATGGATCGAATCGCCGACGTCATAACCGGACAACGAAACTTCGATTTCATCAGGGATCATCGCAGCATCGCAAATCAGCTCAAGTTCATGACGAACGATGTTGAGAACACCGCCGCGCTTGATCCCGGGCGACGCGACTTCGTTGGTGAAATGCACAGGCACTTGAACCGTAACGGTCGCATGTTCGGAAATGCGCAGGAAATCGACATGCAAAGGCCGATCAGAAACGGGGTGGAAGGCCACGTCCTTAGGCAGCGTCCGCACCGATTTTCCGCCGATTTCGACCATAACGACCGAATTCATGAAATGCCCGGTGTGGAGCGCCTTCATCAATGCCTTTTCTTCGACATGGATGGCGGCGGGGTCTTCATTATTGCCGTAAATAACGGCGGGTATGCGGCTGTCCCGACGAAGTGCACGAGAGGCTCCCTTGCCTGCCCGTTCACGCGTCTCGGCCGACAAAGTCAGCTGATCGCTCATTGATAGTCTCCAGTTTCAAGTTACATGCCGTCCACGCCTCCAGGGATGACCATGAAGCGGCAAGCGCGCGCCCTTAAGTTAAAAGGACGCGCTCGGCAAGTATTAGGATCATCTTTAGAGGCCCCTAGCTATTTTGCCAACAACGGTTCAATAATTTGGCAGACATCACTTTGTTCAGGAACAACATGTGACGAGAAGTTTTCTGGCCGTGACCGACAATCAATATCCGATCATCCACGCGTCGATGAGCTGGGCACGGGTGATCCTGCCCGCCCTTATATTAGGCGCGGTTATGCAAGGACCAGTTGCTGCAAAATCTCCGGCTGGGCGGCCCAATATCGTTATCCTGCTGGCCGATGATTGGGGGTTTACCGATGTGGGGGCATTTGGCGGTGAAATCGCCACACCGCATCTTGATGCGCTTGCGGCACGGGGTGTGCGTTTTTCCAATTTCCATGTTGCAGGATCCTGTTCGCCGACGCGGGCGATGCTCCAGACCGGGGTGATCAATCACCGCGCCGGATTGGGCAATATGCCCGAAACAATTCCACCTGAACATCTGGGGCGGCCCGGCTATACCGCTGAGCTTAATGACCGGGTCGTCACGATTGGCGATCAGTTGCGGGACGGCGGATACCGTACCTACCTGACCGGCAAATGGCATCTGGG
>JANNWX010000153.1:0-3289 GCA_031409315.1 Sphingomonadales bacterium
GAAAGCGCCGCTGGTTATCAAATAGCGCACACCAACGATCATCGTCATGGCTAGGGCGGAAAGCAACAGGGGGGTCGCAAAGTTCATGCGTCTCTTCTAGGGCAAGTTTGTGAATAGGACCATCACCTGTGATATTGCCATTGCGGGCGGCGGCCTTGCGGGCGGGCTGATTGCGCTCGCGCTGGCCGAAAAGCGACCCGACCTTGATGTGCGGATCATCGAGACCGCACCAGTGGTGGGCGGGAACCATATCTGGTCCTTTTTTGACAGCGATATTGCGGACGTAGACCGCTGGCTGGTTGAACCACTGATTTGTCACCGGTGGCACGGTTACGACATTGCCTTTCCGGGCCACACGCGAACATTGAATAGTGGATATAATTCCATTGAATCGGCGCGCCTTGATGAGATTGTTCGGCACAAATTACCAGCTGAACACTTGGTTCGGGGACAGGTGCTTTCGATCAATGAAAATGGCCACACAATTGAACTGGATGGCGGGCGCACGTTAACGGCCCGCCACGTCATTGATGCACGCGGGCCCGGCGATCTTTCCACGCTTGACTTAGGCTGGCAAAAATTTGTTGGTCAGACGCTGACTATCTCTGGCGGGCATGGGTTAACCCGTCCGATTGTGATGGATGCGACTGTTGACCAGATTGACGGGTATCGGTTCGTCTACTGCCTCCCTTTTGATGCAAAGACGCTGTTCGTCGAGGACACATATTACAGCGACACACCCGATCTCGATGTTGAGATCGTCCGAGACCGGATCGCCGATTACGCAGTGGCAAAGGGGTGGCAAATTGCGGCGCGTGGGCATCAGGAAACCGGCGTCTTGCCTGTCGTCATGGGCGGCGATTTTGACGCTTATTGGGCTTCGACCGGAAACGGAATTGCCAAGGCGGGGCTTCGCGCTGGTTTGTTCCATGCGACCACGGGTTATTCGCTTCCAGATGCGGTACGTCTGGCAGCAGCGATGCCCGGCTTGGTTGACCTTGGGCAAGCGTCCTTTGCGGCAGCCATTCAGAAAATCGCGCGCAAGGCGTGGCACAGGAACGGGTTTTACCGGATGCTTGATACAATGTTGTTTCGCGCTGCTGCGCCGTCATTACGCTACCGTGTGCTTGAACGCTTTTATACATTATCGCCCGCGCTCATCGGACGCTTCTATTCGGGGCAATCAACGCTGTTTGACAAGATTCGGGTCTTGTCGGGCAAGCCACCAGTCCCTATCTGGGCCGCAATCCGCGCGCTATCGGGCGCGCGTCCAACAAGGCCATCCTCTTGAAAAAAGCTATTGTGATCGGCGCGGGTTTTGGCGGCCTCGCGCTGGCTATCCGCCTGCAATCAGCCGGAATTGAAACCACCATCGTCGAAGCCCGCGATAAACCCGGCGGGCGTGGTTATTTTTGGGAAAAAGATGGCTTCACTTTTGATGCGGGACCGACAGTCATAACCGACCCTGCCTGCCTGCAAGAGCTTTGGGCGCTTTCCGGGCGCAACATGGCCGACGACATCACGCTCGATCCAGTCATGCCATTTTACAGGCTCAACTGGCCTGACGGCACCAATTTTGATTATTCCAACGATGAAACGGCGCTCAACAGCGAAATTGCCAAACTCGATCCGGCGGACGTTGCAGGCTATGCGCGTTTCCTCGATTATTCGGCTGGCGTCTATCACGAAGGCTATGAAAAGTTGGGCCATGTTGCCTTTCTGGACTTTGCCTCGATGATCAAGGCAGCGCCTTCGCTGACTAAATATCAAGCATGGCGGTCGGTCTATTCAATCGTGTCAAGCTATGTGAAAAGCGAGAAATTGCGGCAGGCCTTGTCATTCCATACGCTGCTGGTCGGCGGCAATCCGATGAATACCAGTGCGATCTATGCGCTTATTCACAAGCTGGAAAAGGATGGCGGCGTCTGGTTCGCACGCGGCGGGACCAACCGTCTGGTAGCTGCAATGGTAACGCAGTTTGAAAGGCTTGGCGGAACAATGCGCCTGAACGACGGTGTCGAGGAGATCGAAACCCTGGGAGACAAGGCAACGGGAGTCAGGACCAAAAGCGGATGGCGCAGTGATGCCGATGCCGTCGTTTCAAACGCCGATGTCGTGCACAGCTACCGCGACCTGCTCAAAGGCAATCGTCGCGGACCACGCGGGGCGAATGCGCTTGTTAAGAAGCGGTTCTCGCCGTCGCTTTTTGTTGTGCATTTCGGGATCAAGGGTAGCTGGCCGGGCATCCCCCATCACATGATCCTGTTCGGCCCGCGCTACAAAGGGCTGCTCGACGATATTTATACCCACGGGGTCCTGCCGCAGGACTTCTCACTTTACCTGCACCACCCGACGGTGACAGACCCGAGCATGGCACCAGAAGGCTGTTCAACCTTCTATGCGCTGGCCCCGGTCGCGCATCTCGGCAAATTCCCAGCAGATTGGGACGGCGAACTGGGCGAAATGTTCAAAGAACGCATCCTTGATGAAATACAGGCGCGGCTGATCCCCGATATACGGGACCGGATCGTGACGAGTTTCCATTATACGCCAGCCGATTTCGGGCGCGATCTGAACGCCCACCTTGGCAGCGCATTCAGCCTTGAACCGGTTCTCTGGCAATCGGCCTGGTTCCGCACCCACAACCGCGATGATGCAATCCCCAACCTCTATTTCGTCGGCGCGGGCACGCATCCGGGTGCCGGGATTCCAGGCGTTGTCGGCAGCGCAAAGGCAACAGCCGCACTTATGCTGGAGGATTTGCGCACGTGAAACGCCTCGCTGTCTATTGCGGCTCGGCAACCCCATCCGACCCGGCCTACATGGAAACTGCGCGCGTCGTTGGTCGCTCACTTGCAGGACGGGGCATCGGCATTGTCTATGGCGGCGGCAGGCTGGGCCTGATGGGGGCGGTTGCAGATAGCGCGCTCGCAGCTGGCGGAGAGGTTATTGGTGTCATTCCTGAGGCTCTTGTTGGCAGCGAAGTTGCCCATCCGGGCTGCACTGAATTGCATGTCGTGGCCGGGATGCACGAACGCAAACGTTTGTTTACCGACTTGTCTGACGGTTTCCTGACAATTCCAGGCGGTGTCGGGACGATGGATGAATTGTGGGAAGCCGTCAGCTGGTCGCAGCTTGGTTACCACGAAAAGCCAGTTGGGCTGCTCAACATTGGCGGGTTTTACGATGCGCTTATTGTCTTTAACCGGCACATGGCCACCGTGGGATTTGTCCGCGACCAGCATCGCGGCATCCTGCTCAGCGACGAAAATCTCGATGGACTGCTCAC
>JANNWX010000154.1:0-10507 GCA_031409315.1 Sphingomonadales bacterium
TGGCCTATGACAGCGACAAAAAGGCCGATGAGTCCCGCTTTGGCGGCACGATTGACCCGTCAGCCTATTACACAATCTATGCCGACCGGTCCGAACGGCGCTATGATGCGGCAAGCGTCCGCCGCCTGTATCTGCGGCTTGAACGGCCGCAATTTTATGCTTTGTTCGGTGATTTTGAAACCGCGATTTCAGAACCGGAGCTGGCACGTTACGTCCGCTCATTCAACGGGGTGAAGGCAGAGTTCCGCAACAAGAATGTTGGGGCCACAGCCTTTGCCGCCGACACACCCTTTCGCCACCGTCGCGAAGAAATTCAAGGCAATGGCCTGTCGGGGCCATATGCATTGTCGGCCCGCGACATATTGCCGAATTCAGAGCGTATCACGATTGAAACCCGTGATCGGCTGCGTTCCGACCGGATTGTCGAAAGCCGCACGCTCGTGCGTCACATCGATTATGACATCGATTATATTGCCGGAACTCTGCGGTTCCGCGAACCAATCCTCAGCCGGTCAAGCGGCCTCGACCCGCAATTCATCGTCGCCGATTATGAAGTTGACGGCATCGCCCAACGCGTCACCAACGCCGGTGGTCGCGTGACATGGACCAACGATGCCAAAAACCTGACAATTGCAGCAACAGCGATCCACGATGAGGATGAGAATGCCAAAACCAATCTTGGCGGGGTTGATATCCGTTACACTCCTTCACCTGGCACCGAAATCCATGCTGAATTTGCTCTCAGCGACCAAAAGGCCGATACGGCAAGCGCCGTGCCGTCAAAGGGTACCAACCATGCCTGGCTGATCGAAGCCGAGCATCACGGTCCCAATGTCGATGTTCTTGCCTATGCCCGCGAACAACAAGCCGGATTTGGTGTTGGCCAGAATAATGGCGCGGAGAGCGGGACGCGCAAGTTTGGCGTCGATGGGCGGGTGCGCGTGACCCAAGATTTGTCGCTGGTCGGCAGCGCATGGCATGAAGATTATTTGAACAGTTCAGCGCGGCGTGATGCGGGCAAACTTTTCGCCGAATACCGGACCAAAGGCCTCGATCTTCGGGCCGGGGCAATTCTTGCCAATGACCGGCTGGCAGACGGGCGCACCGCCAGTTCGACCATAGCCCAATTCGGGGCGACCAAACGGCTGTTCAACAGCAAGCTGGAACTTGACGCCCAAACCGAAATGCCAATCGGTCAAAAAGGCGAGAGCATCGATTTTCCGGCACGCCACAAACTGGGTGCCCGGTACACAATTTCGGATGCGATTGCGGTGGTTGGTGCCTATGAAGTTGCCAAGGGCAAATATGTTGACGCCCGCACGGCACGGATCGGCTTTGATCTGAAACCTTGGACGGGCGGCCGTCTGGTCGCAAGTGTCAACCGGCAGGATATAGCCGAATATGGCCCGCGTAGCTACGCCGCATACGGCCTTGCCCAATCGGTTCCGCTAGGCCAGAAATGGACAGTTGATTTCACGCTGGACGGCAACAAGTCGCTTGGCGGCATCGATGCGTCGCGGGTGCTCAACCCGGCACAGCCAGTCGCTTCTGGCGGGTTTGTTGGCACCGACGGGGTGCTGAGCGAAGATTTTACCGCCGTTACCGCGGGCGCAACATACCGCGCAGACAAGTGGAGCTGGACCGGTCGCGCAGAAGCGCGGTCAGGTGAATTTGGCAATCGTTACGGCGTGACGACCGCGGCCTTGCGTCAGATTGGCGAAGGACGGGCACTCGGCGGGGCCTTTAGCTGGTTCACAGCGAACCAAAAAGGTGGTGCAAAGTCAGAAACAGCTTCTTTGGCACTCAGCTGGGCACACCGCCCCGACGATAGCCGAGTTGCTTTTCTGAACAAGCTGGAATTGCGGTCCGACAAAGTCATCAATGCAACCGTTGGCCAACCCGGCCCGATTGGCGGCGCGCCTCTTAGCGTTCAAGGTAATGCCACTTCGCAGCGGGTGATTAACAGTTTCAGCCTCAATTGGTCGCCAACCCAAAGGCGCGACGATGACTATCTGACGCGGAGTGAAGTCTCGTTGTTCTGGGGGAGCCGCTATGTGTTTGACCGCTTTGGCGCCGATGACCTCAAGGGCTGGAGCAATGTTGTTGGCGCTGACTTGCGGTTCGACCTTGCCAAACATGTTGATATTGGCGCGTCGGGAACGGTGCGTCAGAACCCGGGTGGCCGATCCTATTCCTACGCTGGTGGCCCGACAATCGGCATTTCACCTTTCAAAAACGCTTATATTTCTATTGGTTACAATGTCGTTGGTTATAATGACCGCGATTTTGAGGACAGCCGCTATACCCGCAGTGGCCCCTTCGTCACGCTGCGGTTGAAATTCGATCAAAATACGCTGGCCGGATTGGGGCTTGGCCGTTAACGCCCCGCGCGCTAGACCATAGGGCAATGATCAGGGTTGCCAGTTACAATATCCGCAAAGGAATCGGCACCGACAGATTACGACGTCCGGAGCGCATTCTGGACGTGTTGACCGAAATTGACGCCGACATTGTTGCATTGCAGGAAGCCGACAGACGTTTTGGATCACGCACGTCAGCATTGCCTGTTGAGATGATCGCCAGCCATACAGATTATATTCCCGTCGCGTTCGATACACGCCCGGCATCCATTGGCTGGCATGGGAACGCGATACTTATTAAAAAATCCCATTTGGTTATTGACCATGCCGTCCTGGACATCCCGACAATAGAGCCGCGCGGTGCAGTTGTCGTGGATATTGCTGTCCGGGGAATTGGCTTACGCATTGTCGGCATGCATCTGGATTTATCCGGGCTACGGCGGCGTCAGCAGGTCCGCCACATTCTGGCGCAAGTCGACATAAGAAAGCCGACAATGCCGTTGGTGTTGATGGGCGATCTGAACGAATGGTCGCGGATTGGCGGCTCCTTGACTGAATTTGCGGGCTTTAATCTGGCCCATACCGGCCCGAGTTATCACAGCCAGCGACCCATTGCCCGGCTGGACCGCATCATTGCGAGCCATGATCTGGTCGTGCGCGATTCGGGCACCCATCACAGTATCAAATCCCGCCGGGCATCCGATCATCTGCCGGTGTGGGCCGATATTTCGTTGCGGTAGCGTTTTGGTGTTCGTGGCCCTATTCTCGCTTTGATGGACGTCAAGGATCTGCGCATTGCCCTTTTTAGCGGCAATTATAATTATGTTCGCGATGGTGCCAATCAGGCGCTTAACCGGCTTGTGGCCTATCTGTTGCGCAAGGGGGCTGCGGTCCGCGTTTATTCGCCAACGACCGACACACCCGCCTTTGCACCAGCTGGTGATCTTGTCAGTGTGCCGTCGCGGCCGTTTCCGGGCAACCGCGCAGAATATCGCTGGTCAACAGGCCTTCCCGCGCATGTTCGCACTGATATTGATGCATTCCGGCCCAATATATTCCACGTCTCCAGCCCCGACATTCTAGGACACCGGGCGATTACATATGCAAAGAAACAGGGCATACCCGTGCTCGCATCCATGCATACGCGGTTTGAAACTTATCCCCGCTATTATGGCCTTGCCTTCATGGAACCGGCGTTAAGGGCACTTCTGCGGAGATTCTATGGCCGGTGCGATGCGGTTGTCGCGCCTTCGGAATCGATGGCAGATGTGATGCGCGAACAGCGAATGGGCAGCAATATCGGCATCTGGGCGCGCGGCATCGACACGGGCATTTTCAACCCCGGCAGGCGTGATCTGGCGTGGCGGCAATCACTCGGCATAAGCGACCAAGAAATTGTGATCGGCTTTCTCGGCAGGCTGGTGATGGAAAAGGGACTCGACGTTTTCGCCGACACGATTGACGCTCTGAAGGCTAGAAATCAGCCACACCGCGTCCTAGTCATCGGCGACGGCCCGGCACGCGAGTGGCTTGAAAATCGACTACCAGAAGCGGTGTTTGCCGGATTTCAAACCGGGGCAGATTTGGGCCGTGCCGTTGCCTCGATGGACATTCTGTTTAACCCGTCGATTACCGAAACTTTCGGCAATGTAACGCTTGAGGTCATGGCGTGCCAACTTCCCGTGCTTGCTGCACGTGCGACCGGCAGCGAGAGCTTGGTCAAGGACGGCATCACAGGACGCCTTGTGACGCCTGGCGACATCGCCGGATTTACCGACGCATTAGAGGCCTATTGTCGCAACCATGACTTGATCAAGAACCACGGCGAAGCAGGACTGGCTGAAAGCAGCCTTTATGACTGGGACCGGGTTAATCAGGCCGTGGTCAACACATATTTGCGGTTGATATGAACACCTTGGCATAAACCATTGCCACCGCGATTTTCGACAAGGCTGTTTAACCTTTCGACCAAGGCCGTTTAGGCGCTGTCATGTTACGCTGTTTTTGCGCTATGCAGAATGTGTGGATCAGCCCATTTCAATTGCCATGCGGCACATGGACCGCCCCGTCCTGCGTAGTGGCTCCGTTTTTGTGTCCATTTTCGGGTTCTGGCTGTTCTATGTCGTCATTGTGACGTTGCGCGCACGCGTCTTGGATTTGCCGTCGCAAGGCGACCTCGCGTGGCGGCGGGCTATCGTAACGCTGCTGGGAATCCTTGTTACCGTCATATTATGGCGGATCATCCGGGTTTTTGACCTCCGACCGCTGTCGGTTAGAATTCTTGTGACCACCACTGCAGCAATGCCCTGTGCGCTCGTCATAGCATCGATCAACTATTATGTTTTCAACGTCTATGACGTCACCAATCTGTTTGACGACGGCGTCATGAATATCGTCCACGCGAGCACATATGCGTCGCAGGAAATCGCCGAGGTTGCAATATCGCGCTATTTTTTCCTCGTCGCATGGGCTGCACTTTATCTGGCGATGAGTTACGCCAATGACGTGCGTGAAAGCGAGCGTAGAGCCGCATTATTTGCTGCGGCCGCGCAAGAAGCAGAGCTGCGCGCGCTACGTTATCAGGTCAATCCACACTTTCTGTTCAACACGCTGAACGCGCTCAGTTCGCTGGTGATGACCGACCGTAAAGCCGAGGCGGAAACGATGATTATGAGCTTGTCGACCTTTTTCCGCACCAGCCTGTCAAGCGAGCCGTCTGCTGATGTTACGCTGGAAGAGGAAGTGACCCTCCAGAAACTCTATCTCGAAATGGAAGCTGTCCGTTTCGCCAACCGGTTGACGATCGACGTGGATATACCAGAAGCATTATATGATATCGCCGTGCCGGGGCTGATCCTCCAGCCATTGGTGGAAAATGCTATCAAACACGGCGTATCAAAAACCACCCGCGCCGTCGTGATCCGGATCGAGGCGCGCGAAACCGAGAATATGCTCGAAATCTCGGTGATGAATAGTGGGCCAAAATCCGCAAAACCAAAGGCAGAACGGGCAGGCATCGGGTTGGTCAATGTCCGTGATCGATTGGCAGCGCGCTTTGCCGGTGAGGCGACACTGGAAACTCTGGCGCCAGATCAAGGCGGTTTTATTGCGCGCGTAACTATTCCGGTGGTGCGTGCATGAACGACCCCGCTCCGCTTCGCACGCTGATCGTCGACGACGAACCATTGGCGATTGAACGGTTACAACTCATGTGTGCTGCAGTGCAGGGCGTAGAACTGGTCGGAACGGCGGGGAATGGCTCAGACGCTATCGCGCTCGCGCGAACTCTAGCACCCGACCTCATCTTTTTGGATATTGCGATGCCCGAAATCGACGGCATGGCCGTGGCGCGTGCCATATCCGATCAGTGGCATGCCGACACACAACCACCGCCGTCGATCATCTTCGTAACTGCGTTTGAAGGGTTCGCCCTCGAAGCTTTCGACATATCGGCAACCGATTATATCTTGAAACCGGTTGCGCAGGACCGGTTGATGCGGGCGATTGAACGGGTCAGCGCCCGACGGCTGCATTATGCGCGGCCAAAGGCCCCGATCGGCACTAGCTATGCGACCGAATTTTGGGTTCCGCACCGATCCGAACTGGTTCGCATTCCCGCCGATGCGATTGAACGGATTGACGCCGAGCGTGATTATATGCGGCTCCATGTCAGTGGAAAATCATATCTGCTCCACCAGACTATTTCCGGTCTTGAGGCCAAGCTGGACCCGGACATTTTCATCAGGCTGCACCGTTCGGTCATTGTGCGCAAGGACCGCATCATCGGCATGGGTCATGACAAAGCCGGGGCATGGCATGCCGAACTCTCGAACGGTGATCTGGTCAGGATCGGACGCACACATGTTGCAAGTGCAAAAGCCATGGTCGGCCGCTGACCACATTCCGCGAACCAGCACCCCAATTTAACCCTGATTTAACCATTTTCCGCTTAAGCATGTCTTCTCAATTTACGGGGGCTTCTTATGCGCACTATTCTGGCTTTGCTTGCAACATCCTCTCTTGCTGCTTGCAGTGGCGGCGGCCCGACCACAGTTGGCGGCAGCGCGGTTACCGGCAGCGGTTCTAGCGCAACGCCGACATCGGCACACACATTTGTCAGCCCCACCGAATCCAAAACCTATTCCGCGATTGGCGGCGTCCACGACTATCAATACTCAACCGATAGCCGCAATGTTGGCCAGTATAATCAACTTTACGCCGGTGATGCCTCTACCGCGCGTAATAGTGCGATAACAATCACCTACGATCCGCGCGATGCGATTTTCGACGTTGCAGTTGCGGCACCGCTGGCCAATTACAGCCAGACAAAACGGTTTCAGGATCCCGCCCACCGCACAGCATTTGGCGGGCTTTCAGAGCCACAATCGAGTGCGCCGGATTTAACCGCCAAAACCGTTCAATATCTGCAAACCGGCAGCTCCACCGGCACATTCGGCCTTGACGGATATAGCGCCGAAGCAACGACATTCTTCTACCAAAAACCCGGAACCGGCACGAAATATGTCACGTTCGCCGGGTTTGTGCGCAACGCCGTTAAAATCACGGATGTGGTCGTCGGGGCCAACCCCGCCTATCAGCGCTATGATTACGACCGTGCCCGGGGCAGTTTCGTCTACGGCGAACGCACCACGTCGAATGCCGTTCCGCGCACGGGAACTGGCACATTCACCGGTGATATGCTCGCATCGATGGTCTACAACCCATTGATCGACACGCAACCCGACGCGCCGACATATTTCCAATGGATTTCAGGCACATCGACGACATTGGTTGATTTTGGGGCGAGCACGTTCAGCCTCGCTTTGAGCGGGCTTGTCGGCGCACCACATACCGATTCATTTTCCAGTGGTGTTCATTCGATGCTCTCGGGGGCATCGTTTACCGCCGCAGGAACTGGCCGCATCGATCTGGTCAATGCGGGCGGCTTCTTGGGTGCAATCAACAGCGCGTCCTTCGTCCAAACCAATGGCACGCGCGTTGCCCTGACCATTGCGGGATCGAGTGTTGATGGCACATTCTACGGCCCTACCGCGAATGAAGTCGGCGGTGGATTCCGGATTGTCGGCGGCAGGCCAGACGAGCGGATCGACATTCTGGGCGTGTTTACCGGCAAATAACGAAAGCGATTTTCCGTGCGCCATTCATGCCTGACGATTTTGGCCGCTTTATCGACATTTGTTTTGTCGCCAATGGCAGCCGCGCAAACGCCGGAAACCAGTGCCTGCCCTGAAACGGGTTGTCGATACCGGTTAACCCCAGCCCAATTGCTCGCCGAGGCAGAGCGGCTGGTATCAATTCACCAGTTCGCCGACGCCGCCCCCATGCTCAAAGCCTTGGAATCAGTGCCAACGCTCGCCATGGAGACCCGGTTCCTAAAAGGATATTCGGCGATAGAATCCGGGGATGTCGACGGCGCAATTTCTGATTTCCGATCGATATTATCGGCCCGACCCGATCAGACCCGCGTCAGGCTTGAGCTGGCCCGCGCCTTGATGATGAAGGGCAAGTTGGGCAGTGCTGATCATCATTTCAAACTTGCTGGTGAGGACAAAGCATTGCCCGAGGATGTTCTGCGCGCCGTGCGCCAGAACCGCGGCATATTGCGCGATCAACGCCGGTGGAATTTCTCGCTCGACCTTGGTTTCGCCCCTGATAGCAACATCACAAATGGCACGAGTGCCGAAACCGTCGATGTCAATTTCGGCCCGTTCCGCCTGCCGCTCACACTCGATCCACAAGCCCGGCAAAAGTCGGGTGTCGGCCAAAATGCCGCCATGTCGGGCAGCTTCCGGACCGCTTTGTCTAAGACTGCAAAGCTATTGATCGACACCGATACCCAGGCGACCAATTACAAAGGAAAAGCGGCCGATGACTTCGCGGTCCAGATCGCCATCGGGCCAGAATTCGCGCTTTCCGACAGCAGCAGCCTGTCGTTTCAGGCGATTGGCAGTCAGCGGTGGTATGGCGGTAAGATAGCAGCGCGCGGCGGCGGTGTGCGCACGGCCGTTCAGTATGAATTTTCGAACGGACAGCGCATTGGCGTTTCGCTCGACGCACGATTTAACAAGTCCGGTTTTTCAGCCGCCTATGACGGCTGGAGCTACGGGGCTTATGCGACCTATGAACGGGTGGTCGCACGGTCGCTCATCGCATCGGCCAACATTTTTGCCCGCCGCGAAAAACTGACGTCCGCATCCTATTCCGGGATGGAAACCGGTGCCAGCATCGGTTTGGGCGGTGAATTGCCATTGGGGATTACCGCAGGCATTACCGGCGGCATATCCCGCGCCGCGTTCGACGCGCCAATTGCACTATTTTCTGATGAAGCGCGCAAAGACTGGCGCTTGAACGCGCGGGCGCAAATCGGTTTACGGTCGATGCGGGTGCTCGGTTTTTCGCCGTCAGTCACCTATAGCTTTTCAAAGTCGAATTCATCGCTCACCCTCTATGACAGTGACCGTCACCGTATCAGGTTCGGATTTGCTAGATATTTCTGAATTGTTGAAGTGGTCGGCGAAAAATAACTGATCTCTTGTTATTTCCCGGTGCGATATCCGCAGATAATTCCAAGCAGGAAAGACAGAAACAAGGCCAGTTGAACCTGGCCATTTGCGCTCGGCAAGCCCATAACCTGCGCACCAAAGCCATAAAGCGCCACAAACAACATTAGTGCCAATGCACCCATAATCTGGCCTTTGAACCCCACAGATTCGAAACGCGTCGTATTTGGCGCATCCACATTTTCGCACCGAATGGCTAACAAATGATGAATCCGGGCTTGGTTCTCGCCATTCGACGAACGTCGCGCTGGGATCGACCAGAATGCGACTCTGGCCTGTCACGTGCAGCAAATCTGGCCTATCGCATCGCCACCATCAGTGAACAGGGATGCATGAAGATCATGTCAAAAGCTTTTTCGTTTCCGTCGTCGGTTGCCTTGATCGCTCTGCTGGCGATGACGCCGCAGCTCACCGCCCAAACCAGCCCCCTAGCGTCAACTAGTGAGACTGTAGCAAAGGCAGCATGGGGTTTTGACAAATCCGATATCGCGCCTGACTCCTCGGTTCGGTTCGGAATTTTACCCAATGGCATGCGCTATGCTATCATGGCCAACAAGACGCCGGTGGCCAATGCGTCGATCCGGATGCGGTTCGATATCGGGTCGACAGCTGAAGCAGACGATCAGCGCGGGTTGGCCCATTTCCTTGAACATATGGCGTTCAACGGATCGAAAAACGTCCCCGAAGGCGAAATGGTAAAACTGCTCGAACGTATGGGTCTTGCTTTCGGGCCAGACACCAATGCGTCAACCGGATTTACCGAAACCATATATATGCTTGACCTTCCCCAAGCCGGTGACACTTATATCGACACCGGCCTCAAACTCATGCGCGAAACGGCGGGTGAACTCACGATCAACCCCGCCGCGGTGGACCGGGAACGCGGCGTCGTGCTCAGTGAAATGCGCGCGCGTGAAAGTTTTGGACTGCGGCAATTTAAGGATCAATCGGTCTTCTTCGCGCCTGGCACAGCCATTTCCAAAGGCCTGCCCATCGGTACCGAAGCCGTTCTTAAAAATGCCCCGGCGCAGCGTATCCGGGATTTTTATGAATCCTATTATACGCCGAACCGGGCAACACTGGTCGTCGTCGGTGATATTGATCCGTCCAAGATTGAGGCCAATATCAAAGCCAAGTTCAGCGACTGGAAAGCCAAACGAACGAATGCGCCAGAACCCGATCTTGGTAAGATTGATCCGGCCAGACCATTTTCGGTCGATACGTTTATCGATGCCGATGTGCCGACCAGCGTCACGATTGCGACGATGCGGCCTTATGCCAAAGAAGTGGATAGCGCGGCGCTACGTAAAAAACGCCTGCTCGAAGGATTGGGCAGCGGCATTGTCAACCGTCGGCTGGCACGCCTTGTCCGCCAACCTGATGCGCGTTTTGCCGGGGCGGGCATGGGCAACGGCGCCTATCTGTCAACGGCGCAGGCGGCCACCCTGTCCATCACCGCGAAAGACCGGGATTGGAAAGCCGCCCTTGGCGTCGGCGAACAGGAACTCCGCCGCGCGTTGCAATTTGGTTTTACCAAAGACGAATTGGCCGAACAGCTTGCCAATA
>JANNWX010000155.1:0-7845 GCA_031409315.1 Sphingomonadales bacterium
CTCGCAAAAGCAAGGCCCCGACGGCGATGGCACGTTGATTGCGGCTCAAGAGGGTGACTACAAGGTCAAGCCCGATGCACCCGGTGGCATGAAGGTTGAAGGGCAGGGCGACGCCGCCTTTGCCGCGTCCGAAGGTGCCGAAGCAAACGGCAAGGTGGATCTGGGTGCGCAGCCCGAAGCACCAGTCGCCGGAACCAAAGTGACGGAAGTGCCGGTTGCGAAATCATCAGCGCCAGCAACGTCATCGGCAACGGCGACCGTGGGTCAGGGCGGCAAGCTGGTTGCAAAACCGCCTGTTGCGGTCGCTCAGGCACCGGTAACGACGCCCGCGACACCGGCGGGTACCGGGCTGGTGCAGCTTGGGGCATACGGATCGGCGGCCAGCGCGAATCAGGCTTGGGCAGCACTTTCACTGCGCTATGCGTTTCTTGCCAAAATGCCGAAATCGGTTGCGGCGGTGAGTGTTGGCGGCTCCAATCTTTACCGGCTTCGCGCGCAGGCCGGGGCGCAAGCAACAGATACATGTGCGAAGCTGAAAGCGGGCGGCGCAAATTGCATGGTGGTTAAATAATCCCCAGTTTTGTGCGGATCGGTGTGATCCGTGGTTCGACATTGCGATGCCGGGTGCTAGAACAGCCAATATGATGTCCTTGCACCGGTATCGGCCATGAAGCCCGTCATCTTCGGATTGTCTGGCCTCGCGCTAAGCCGGGAAGAGGCGGCCTTTTTTGTAGAAGCCAATCCGGCTGGCTACATCCTGTTCAAACGCAACATTGCAGACCGTGATCAGGTTCGCGCACTGACCGACAGTTTACGTAGCCTGACGGGGAACGACGCGCTGCCGATCCTGATTGATCAGGAAGGTGGCCGGGTCACGCGGATGCAGCCCCCGGTCTGGCCCGAATTTCCCGCCGGTGGGCGGTTTGATACGCTCTATGATCTAGCACCGATGTCGGCGCTGGAGGCAGCACGCAGTAACGCCCATGCCATTGCTCTGACCCTGTCGGAAATCGGGATCAGTGTTGATTGCTTGCCGTTGCTCGACGTGAGGCAACCCGAAACGCATCCCGCCATTGGGGATCGGGCCTTGGGCTGCGATCCACTGCGGGTCGCCTCGCTTGGCCGGGCGGTGCTGGATGGGTTGCGCGCAGGAGGGATTGTTGGCGTCGTCAAACATATGCCGGGGCAGGGTCGGGCGGCTGTCGACAGTCATCATGATCTGCCACAGGTTGACGCGGATGATGCGGCGTTGGCAATTGACCTTGAACCGTTCACCCGGCTGAATGATGCGCCGATGGGCATGACGGGCCATATCGTGTTCACGGCGTGGGACAAGGATCGCTGCGCCACAATGTCGCCGATTGTGATTGAAAAAATTATCCGCGGCCGGATCGGCTTTGACGGCCTGTTGATGAGCGACGATCTGGATATGAATGCGCTAAAGGGCGATGTGCCGTCGCGCGCCGCCGATTGCGTGGCCGCCGGGTGCGATATCGCGCTCAACTGCTGGGGGCGGTTTGACGAAATGGTCGCCATTGTTAACCAGCTTCCCGAACTGACCGTGAAGGGCAGGGCACGGCTTGATGCTGCTATGGCAACGCGCGTCGGCGCCGGGGATCAGGCCCAATTGTCCGCGCTTATTGCCAAGCGGGATGAATTGCTGGCATTGGCTGCATGAATGGCTGAACAGCTTTCTATTGAGGCCTTTGAGCCTGTGACCATCACTGATGATGTGCTGACGCTTGAACTGGGAAGCTGGGAAGGGCCGCTTGATTTGTTGCTGGCATTGGCCCGGTCGCAAAAGGTTGATTTGCGCGAAATCTCCATCCTTGCTTTGGTGGAACAATATCTGTCGTTCATTGAGGGTGCCAAGGCGCTGAAACTGGAAATTGCGGCAGATTACCTCGTCATGGCGGCGTGGCTGGCTTATCTCAAATCTTGTTTGCTGCTCCCGCGTGAACCGCATGTGGAGCCAAGTCCCGAAGAGCTGGCATTGCGGCTGCAACTCAGGTTGGAACGGTTGAATGCGATGCGCGAGGCCGGCGCGCGATTGCTGGCGCGAGACAGGTTGGGGCGCGATGTTTTCTGGCGCGGCACTCCCGAAGGATTGCGCACAATCCGCAAATCGACATGGGATGCGCAGATATTTGATCTGATCCAGGCATATGGCATTGTTCAGGCGCGGTCGGTGCCGCCGATGCACATCATTGCGCGGCGGGCCGTTCTGACGCTTGAAGAAGCGATTGCCAGCGTCGCAAAACTGATTGGCTCGGCTATAGACTGGACGATGATCGAACACTTCTTGCCCGAAACCAGCGACCCGCAATTCCGCAAGTCTGCTTTGGCGTCGAGTTTCGTGGCGACGCTTGAACTCGCGCGGCAAGGAAAATTGGCGTATCGGCAGGAGGAAGCCTTTGCCGCGCTTTATATTCGTGCGGCATGATTGACCCCGCCGACGATATCACCCGCGCGGTGGAGGCAACGTTATTCGCCGCGGCCGAGCCGCTCAGCCCGACCGACATATCCCGCTATGTCGGCGCGGACGCCGACGTGAAGGCCGCACTGGCCGCACTGGCCGATCATTATGCCGGACGCGGGATCAATCTGGTCGAACGCGGCGGGCGCTGGCATTTCCAGACAGCAACTGACATGGCGCATATCTTGCGGCGTGAGCGGGAGGAAACGCGCAAATTGTCGCGCGCGGGGATCGAGACTTTGGCGATCATCGCCTATCACGAACCCGTGAGCCGCGCCGAGATTGAGGCTATTCGCGGCGTCCAAATCAGCAAAGGCACGCTCGACGTGCTGATGGAGGCGGGCTGGGTTCGCCCGGCTGGCCGTCGTGAAGCGCCCGGACGCCCGCTCACATATGCGACGACACCCGGCTTCCTGTCGCATTTCGGCCTGACCAACCGGCGTGATCTACCTGGAATTGATGATTTGAAGGCGGCGGGATTGCTTGATCCGGTCGATTTGGCGTTCGATTCGCTTGAAATGCAGGCCGAAGACGGTGTTGAACTGGAAAGCATGGATGAGAGTGACTAGATAGGGTCAACGCGGTGTGATGGTGCGGGCCGACTCTGGCTCCAAGGAGAGTATATATGGGCAGTTTTAGCATTTGGCATTGGCTGGTCGTCGGGATTCTGGTTCTGTTATTGTTTGGCAAGGGTCGCTTTTCCGACATGATGGGCGATGTCGCCAAGGGCATCAAAAGTTTCAAGAAGGGCATGGCCGAGGAAGATGTGGTCGATGCAAAGCCGTCGCCTCGCATTGAAGGTCAGGCAGCACCCACAGTCGCCGAGGCCGAAAAGCAGGCCGATAAGTCGGTTTGATCTATGTTTGACGTTGCGCCGACGGAATTCCTTCTCGTTGCTGTTATCGCGTTGATTGTGATCGGCCCGAAGGATTTGCCGCGCGTCCTGCGGGTTATTGGCAACTGGGTTGGCAAGGCGCGCGGGGTTGCCCGGCAATTCCGGTCCGGATTTGACGAAATGGTGCGCGAATCCGAACTCGCCGAAATGGAAAAAAAATGGCGCGAGGAAAATGATCGGATCATGGCCGAACATCCGGCTATTCCAGCCCCGCCGGTAACGCCGGGGGTCGATGCGCCAAAGCCCGATGCGCCGTGAAAGATATTGACGAGACGAAGGCCCCGTTGCTCGATCATTTGATAGAGCTTCGAACGCGTTTATTGTGGATCGTGGCGACGCTAGCGGTTGCGTTTTTCGCCTGTCTCTATTTTGCAAAACCGATTTTTGCGATTCTGGTGCAGCCCTTGCTCGCCGCTGGGCAAGGAAAAATCATTTATACCGACATTTTCGAGGCCTTTTTTGTTGAGATCAAAGTCGCATTTTTCGCGGCCCTGATGGTGGCATTTCCGGTGATGTCGACGCAGCTTTATAAATTCGTTGCCCCCGGCCTTTATGCCAAGGAAAAGCGCGCGTTTTTGCCATTTCTGCTGATGACGCCGGTCCTCTTCACGGCGGGCGCGGCAATGGCTTATTATGTGGCGATGCCGGTCGCGCTCACATTCCTGCTCGGTTACGGCGGGGATGTTGGCGGTGTGATGCAGGAGGCTTTGCCCGGCGTTGGCAATTACCTGAATTTCGTCACCAAATTCATCTTTGGCTTCGGTGTCGCGTTTCTATTGCCGGTGTTATTGATGTTGCTGGAACGGGCCGGAATTGTGACCCGTCAGCAGCTACAGTCCGGGCGGCGCTATGCCATCGTTGGTGCCTTTGCGCTGGCAGCGGTGCTGACCCCGCCGGACATTATCTCACAACTGCTCCTCGCAATTCCACTGTGCCTGCTCTACGAATTGGCGATCATTGCAATCTGGGTCACCGGGCGGAAACGGTCAAAGTTAGTGGAGTAATATACGACGTGGGATGTATCTGACCAACGTGACAGACATTTCAACATCCAGATTGAATGCGGCGCTGGTCCGGGCCGACGCATTTTCGCCCTACCTCCGGCTGCTCATGACGCGCTTTCCCGACGTTCGTGATCAATTGGCGGGGGGCATAGTGCCTGCTTTTCAGCCCGTGCTCGATCCCGGCATGCCGGTTGCTCGCGCACTCCGCCTCGAAAAGGGGCGGCTGGCGCTGGCGCTGGCGATTGGTGATCTTGCCGGGCTGCTAAGCTTGGAAGATGTTGTCGGCGCATTGTCCAGCTTCGCTGATATCGCGCTAGACCGGGCCATTGCTGCGGCCATTGATGCCCATATGCCGGGTGAAACGGCGCGGGGGTTTGCGGCCATAGCGCTTGGCAAGCATGGCAGCCGTGAATTGAACTACAGTTCGGATATCGACCCGATTCTGCTGTTTGATCCAGCAACATTGCCGCACCGTGCGCGTGAGGAGCCGGCGGAGGCGGCCGTGCGGATCGGACGAAAAGTTGTTGAGATCATGCAAGCGCGCGACGGCGATGGCTATGTCTTCCGGGTCGATCTCCGCCTGCGGCCGACGCCAGAGATTACGCCGATTGTGATGCCGGTTGGGGCTGCGATCACTTATTATGAGTCGCAGGCGCTGGCGTGGGAACGGGCTGCCTTCATCCGTGCGCGTGCTTGCGCCGGGGATGTGGCACTGGGGCACAATTTTTTGAGCGCAATCAAGCCTTTTATATGGCGAAGAGGCTTGGATTTCGGGGCGATTGGTGAAATCAGGGCGATGACCCACCGGATCAGGGATCATCATTCAAAAGGACGATCATTTGGCCCCGGGTATGATTTGAAGCGAGGTCGGGGGGGGATCCGCGAGGTCGAATTTTTTGCCCAAATACACCAGATGATTCACGGCGGCCGTGAAGAAAATTTGCGGGTTGCGCCAACTCTGGATGCTTTGGCGGCGCTTGCCGGTGCTGGTCGTATTGCGGATCAGGACGCGACAATTCTTGGTCGCGCCTACCGTTTGTACCGGACCATCGAGCATCGGCTGCAAATGATTGAGGATCATCAAACCCACGCGCTGCCAACCGACGTTGCGGCGCTCGATCATGTTGCCAGATTGCACGGGCTTGATGATGGCGCTGCGCTGCTTGCTTTGCTCGGTCCGCCGATTGAAGCCGTCGGCGCAATCTATGATGATCTCGATGGTCCGCCACCTGAAAAAGCCCCGGACGATCCCGAAAATCTCAAAGACATGCTCGCGGCGGCCGGTTTTTCCGACGCGGATCATGCGGCCCAGCGCGTGACGCATTGGCGCCGCGGCACCATTCGTGCCCTGCGCACCCCGGCAGCGCGGGAGGCACTGGAAAATGTGCTGCCCGCGCTCATTACCAGTCTGGGCGCGTCACCCGATCCAACGACGGCAATCAACGTATTGTCTACGATGGTCGAACGACTACCAAGTGCGATCAACCTGTTCCGCTTGCTCGAAGCGCGACCCGCGCTGTTAAAATTGCTTGCCGATATTTTGAGCCTTGCGCCGACCCTTGCCGCACAATTGGCGCGGCGTCCCGAATTGCTGGACCGGCTGATTGATGCGACCGCCTTTGATCCACCCGGCGATGTGGCTGCATTGGTTGAAGAATTGCGTAGCAGCGGCGACCTTGAACTACGGCTTGATCATGTTCGCCGCTGTGTCGGCGACTATCGCTTCGCTCTGGGCACGCAAGTTGTCGAAGGGGCAAGCGATCCGCTCGATGTGGCGGCGGGCTATGCGCGCGTTGCCGAGGCGGCGCTCTGCACTGTCGCGGATGCCACCATCGCCGTATACGAACAGAGCCACGGCAAAGTGCCAGACAGTGAAATGATCATTCTCGCGCTTGGACGGTTTGGCGGGGCCGAACTGACCCACGCGTCCGACCTTGATTTGATCTATCTGTTCACCGGCGATTTTGCAGCGGAATCGGACGGTGCCAAACCGCTGGGCGCTGTCCATTATTTCAACCGGTTGGCGCAGAGGGTTACGGCGGGACTGTCGGTGCCGACGGCTGCGGGGCCGCTTTATGAGGTTGACACAAGACTGCGCCCTTCGGGGGACAAAGGGCCGCTGGCGGTGTCGCTCGACGGGTTTCGCCGTTACCAGCAAGAGGAAGCCTGGACGTGGGAGCATATGGCGCTGACCCGGGCACGGGTTGTATACGGGTCTCCAGCGGCGCGTTTGGCCACGAAAAAAGTCATTGATGACGTCTTGGCACAGCCGCGAGATACGATCCGTCTTGTTGATGATGCGGTGAAGATGCGCGGTGACATGGCGCGCCACAAACCCGCAAAAGGGGTGATGGACATCAAATTATGCGCAGGCGGGCTGGTTGATCTGGAATTCGCCGTGCACGTCGCCCAATTGAAAAACAGGGTGGGATTTGACCCCCGCCTTGACCGGGCGATTTCCCAACTTGTCGATGCAGGATTGATCCCGTCCGATATGGTTGCGGCGCATGCATTTTTGACCCGGTTATTGGTAACCGTGCGGCTGGTTGCGCCCGACATGGCTGACCCACCTGATGTGGTCCGCGCAGCACTGTGCCGCGCATGCGGGATCGCCAATTGGCCTGACTTGCTTGCGCAGATTGCGGCGACACGCCACAGCGTCGCTGCGACGTGGCACTCTGTTTCAGCCAACAAAGGAGAATGAAAGTGCTAGATGTTGGAGACGTGGCACCCGATACCGGTTTTGCGTTGGTCGACGGCACACGCGGCTCGGTCGGTCAGCATGTGGGATATAAACTGGTCGTCTATTTCTATCCCAAAGACGACACCACTGGGTGCACGAAGGAAGCACAAGATTTCACAAATCTTGCCGCTGAATTTGCGCGTGCCGATACCAAGGTCGTTGGCATTTCCAGAGACTCAGTCAAAAGCCATGCAAAGTTTGCGGGCAAATATGATCTATCGGTCATATTGGGCAGCGACGAAGATGGCAGCGTTTGTGCGGCGTTTGGCACTTGGGTTGAAAAATCGATGTATGGCCGGGCCTATATGGGGATTGAGCGTGCGACCTTCCTGATCGACGCGCAGGGGAAAATCGCCCGCATCTGGCGCAAGGTCAAGGTAGCGGGACACGCCGCCGATGTTCTGGAGGCGGCAAGGGCGCTCTGATGGTGGGGGCGGGCATCGCAGCATTTTTGGTCGCCACCGCATTCCTCACTGCAACGCTATCGGGCGTGTTTGGCATGGCGGGCGGGCTTGTGTTGATGGGCGCGCTGGCATGGGTGTTGCCCGTGTCTGCTGCATTCGTGACGCACGGGATTCTTCAGCTTGTCGCCAATGGCTGGCGGGCGGTTTTGCACCGGCAGCATATCAAATGGACCGTCACGGCGTGGTTTATCATAGCCACGCTACTTGGGGCAGGCTTTGTCTGCCTGTTCAGTCTGGCACCGACGCGCCCGCTCCTCTTCCTG
>JANNWX010000156.1:0-2099 GCA_031409315.1 Sphingomonadales bacterium
TTTGCGGCCATGGTCTGGGCCGCCTGTTCCACGACGCGCCAGAGATTGTCCATGCAGGACGGCCCGGCACCGGACCTTTGCTGAAACCCGGCATGATCTTCACTATCGAACCCATGATCAACATCGGCAAACCGCATGGCAAAGTGTTGGAAGACGGCTGGACGGCAGTAACGCGCGATCGGGCGCTATCGGCGCAGTTTGAACACTCGATTGGGATCACCGAGGATGGGTGCGAGATATTTACGGCAAGCCCCAAGGGGTTGGATAAGCCGCCTTATTGAGAACTGGAGATTTGTTTTGGGGCATCACATTTCCGGCGTTCTTGCAAAAACTTCAGCGATGATCGACCTCGTCGAAGTGTTTCGTAACGAGCAACCCATCCCTCTAAATCAAGGTGTATCCTTTGTTCCTCTCGATTACGAAAATCTAGATGACATCGTCGGACTCAACTCTCAGAATGCGATTGGCGATTTTCAGTATCTGACGCCAGAGCTCATAGGAGTTCTTTCGACTGTATCTGTGAACTGCGCCATCATGTATGTCGAAACGGAGTATTTTGGAGGCGTGGGGAATCAAGGTGCCGCAGTTTTCCAGGACGGCAATATCGTTGGCGCGCCAGAAATAAACGAATGGGCGATCAACGATGCCTTGGACATATTTGAAGTGAAAAAAGGTCCGAATGATCTCGATAAATTCGAGGCCGTCGGCCTAGGGAACTACCGAAGCAATGATGATTTCAGAGATACTTACGCTGACGACTGAACTGCGCCACCCAAACCTTCGTCACCCCCGCGAAGGCGGGGGTCCATCACCTGAGTTTTGGGTTTACGCCGACTGCCAGTTGGAAACGTGACGGGCAGGAGCTGGATTCCCGCCTTCGCGGGAATGACGAAGTTGGGGGTGGGAATGACCGAGTGCAGCTAAACCATGTCGCCTATCCTCTCCAGTGGGAGAGGGTTGCGCAGACTTGCAAGCTTGCTTGCTAGCCGTAGCGGGGTGAGGGGTTGTGCCCTCTCGATAGCCCACAACCCCTCACTAACTGCGCCTAAGCAGCAAGCTGCCAAGGCTTCATATCCTCTCCCACTGGAGAGGGTTACAACCGCAACCCCGCCACCTCATCCAGCCCGGCCATAATGTTCAAATTCTGCACGGCTGCTCCACTCGCGCCTTTGCCCAGATTGTCGAGCATCGCCATCAGCCGCACTTGATCGCCTTTGGGGCTGCCCATGACATAGAGGTCTAGGCGGTCGCTCGGCGCTTGGGTGTTGAGGATCAGCAGTTCGGACGGGGCCATTTCGGCGTGGACGGTGACCAAGGGCGATTCCGCATAATGCGCGGCCAAGCAAGCGCGCATTTCATCAGGGCTGTCGCTGCCGGGCATGACGGAGATGGGCAGCGGGATTTCGACCATCATGCCGCGAAACGCCTTTACCACGGCTGGGGAAAAGATCGGGGCGAGTGCCAATCCGGCGTGCCGCTGCATTTCGGGCACATGTTTGTGATCGAGATCAAGGCCATAGGTGCGAAAACCGATGTCGGTGCCGTCCTCTGCTTCAAACCGTTCGATCAACGCTTTGCCACCGCCGGAATAGCCGGACACGGCGTTGACCGTATAGGGCCAGTCGTCGGGGATCAGTCCCGCAGCCACCAAAGGTGCGACCAACGCGAGGAAGCCAGTCGGGTAGCAGCCGGGGTTGGATACGTACCGCGCCGCCGCAATGCGTTCCGCCTGTCCTTTGCGGAATTCTGGAAAGCCATAGGCCCAGTTCGCGTCCACGCGGTGGGCGGTTGATGCGTCGATGATGCGCGTGCTGTTGCTGGTGGTCATCGCCACGGCTTCCTTGGCCGCATCGTCGGGCAGGCAGAGGATAACGAAATCGGCATCGTTCAATGCCTCGCGGCGCGCGGCGGTGTCTTTGCGTTTGTCATCGGGCAGGATGATTTGGGTGAATTCGCTGCGGCCGGAAAGCCGGTCGGCGATTTCGAGGCCGGTGGTGCCGACGGCGCCGTCGATGAAGATGGTGTGGATCATACCTGTCCCTCTCCGTTCGTGTCGAGCGCAGTCGAGACACCGCTAGGTCGAGAGCGGACGATGGGTG
>JANNWX010000157.1:0-3271 GCA_031409315.1 Sphingomonadales bacterium
CAACTCCGGGTGGCAAACGCAGGGACGTATCACGCACATCGCTCGCCTTTTCACCAAAGATGGCGCGAAGCAATTTTTCTTCCGGCGTCATCGGGCTTTCGCCCTTTGGCGTGATCTTGCCGACCAGTATGTCGCCAGGCTCAACTTCAGCACCGATATAGACAATCCCGGCCTCGTCGAGGTTGCGCAGAGCTTCCTCGCCGACGTTAGGAATGTCGCGGGTAATGTCTTCTGGCCCAAGCTTGGTATCGCGGGCCATTACTTCAAACTCTTCGATATGGATCGATGTGAACACATCATCCTTCACGATGCGTTCCGAAATCAGGATCGAATCTTCGTAATTATACCCATTCCAAGGCATGAACGCGACCAAGGTGTTGCGGCCAAGCGCCAATTCACCCAGTTCGGTCGACGGACCATCGGCGATGATCTGTCCCGGCGTAATCACATCGCCCACCTTTACCAGCGGACGCTGGTTGATGCAGGTATTCTGGTTGGATCGCTGGAATTTCTGGAGTGTATAGATATCCACGCCCGATTGCCCGGCCTCAACCGCCCCGGTTGCCCGGATAACAATACGCGACGCATCAACCTGATCGACAATGCCGCCGCGCTTGGCGCCAATCGCCGCGCCCGAATCGCGTGCCACGGTTTCTTCCATGCCAGTGCCGACAAACGGCGCTTCGGCGCGTACCAATGGCACCGCCTGACGTTGCATGTTCGACCCCATCAGGGCGCGGTTTGCGTCATCATTTTCCAGGAAGGGAATAAGCGAGGCCGCAACCGACACCAACTGCTTCGGGCTGACATCCATCAGGGTGATATGATCGCGCGGGGCGATCAGGAATTCACCGGCTTCGCGCGACGAAATCACGTCCTCAACAAAACTACCATCTTTGTTCAGTTCGGCATTGGCCTGCGCAATCGTATGCTTGGCCTCTTCCATTGCCGACAAATAGACAACGTCGTTGGTCACTTTGTGATCGATGATCTTGCGATAAGGCGTTTCAATAAAGCCGTATTTGTTGATCCGGCTGAACGACGCAAGGCTGTTGATCAGGCCGATATTCGGGCCTTCGGGCGTTTCAATCGGGCAGATCCGGCCGTAATGGGTCGGGTGAACGTCGCGGACTTCAAAACCGGCGCGTTCGCGGGTCAAACCGCCCGGCCCCAGTGCCGACACGCGGCGCTTGTGGGTCACTTCCGACAAAGGATTAGTCTGATCCATGAACTGCGACAATTGCGACGATCCGAAAAATTCCCGGACAGCCGCAACCGCAGGCTTCGCGTTGATCATGTCGTTGGGCATCACCGTCGATACGTCGACCGATGACATCCGCTCTTTCACGGCGCGCTCCATGCGGAGCAGACCGACGCGGTATTGGTTTTCGAGCAATTCGCCAACCGAGCGGACCCGGCGGTTGCCAAGGTTATCGATATCGTCGATTTCGCCCTTGCCGTCTTTCAGATTGACGAGCGTCTTGACGACTTCGAGAATATCTTCGGTCCGCAGCGTCGTCACCGTATCTTCAACGTCAAGGCCAAGGCGCATGTTCAGCTTCACACGGCCAACCGCTGACAGGTCGTACCGTTCTGAATCGAAGAACAGGCCGTAAAACAAGGCTTCTGCGGTTTCGCGCGTTGGCGGTTCACCCGGACGCATAACCCGGTAAATGTCCGACAGTGCCTGATCACGTTCCTCGGCCTTGTCTGCTTTCAACGTATTGCGGATCCAAGGGCCTGTGTTGACATGATCGATGTCGAGCAGAACGATACTTTCGACGCCTGCCTTATCCAGCACTTCAAGATTTTCGGCCGACACTTCGTCACCCGCCTCGATATAGATTTCGCCGGTTGCTTCGTTGATCAGATCAACCGCAGAATAACGCCCGAAGATTTCTTCGGTCGGGATCAGAAGTGCGGCAAGGCCGTCCTTTTCCGCCTTGTTGGCTGCGCGCGGGCTGACTTTTTGGCCAGCCGGGAACACGACTTCGCCGGTTTTGCCGTCGACAACGTCATAGGTCGGTTTTTGCCCGCGCCAATTTTCAGCAACATAGGGCACAGCCCATCCAGCGGAGCCTCGCACATAGGTGACGGTGTTGTAGAAATGGTTGAGGATTTGCTCCCCCGTCAGGCCAAGCGCAAACAGCAAAGCGGTGACCGGCAATTTGCGTTTACGGTCGATGCGAACGTTGACAATATCCTTGGCATCAAATTCAAAATCAAGCCACGATCCGCGGTACGGGATCACCCGTGCAGCAAACAGGAACTTGCCCGACGAATGGGTTTTGCCACGGTCATGGTCAAACAGCACACCGGGCGAACGGTGCATCTGGCTGACGATAACACGTTCGGTGCCGTTGATGATGAACGTGCCGTTGTGCGTCATCAACGGCATATCGCCCATATAGACGTCTTGTTCCTTGATATCGAGGACGGACCGGGTTTCGGTTTCGCTATCCACTTCAAACACGATCAAACGCAGCGTGACCTTCATCGGCGCGGCATAGGTAATCCCGCGCTGGCGGCATTCTTCGGTATCGAATTTGGGGTCTTCAAGCACGTAATCAACGAAATCCAGCTCAGCGGTCCCGGCAAAATCGCGGATCGGAAACACGCCGCGCAGCGTCTTTTCAAGGCCAGAAACATAGCTAGTAGCCGGATCAGACCGCAAAAATTGTTCGTAGGATTTGCGCTGAACCTGAATCAGATCGGGCATTTCCGTCACTTCGTGGATGTTGCCAAACACTTTGCGGATGCGCTTCTTTGCGGGGGCGATGATCGCCGCTGCTGTTGGTGCTGCCTGCTTCGCCGTTGCTTGCTTCGCCATGTAAAAATCTCGCCTTTATCAACAATTTGAAGCGCAAAACGACGAAAAGCCACACGTCTTCCTCACGGAAAACTGCAGCTTTCGCACGTCTATAAAATCCCCGTCCGATCATTTCGTTCGGTGCACTGCGCGACGGCGCACCATTTCTCGAAAGGCGGGGTAAGCCCGGGCCTATAAGTCGCCGGTGTTCAGGTGTCAAATGGTGCGACGCA
The DNA here is from genome assembly GCA_031409315.1 of Sphingomonadales bacterium. Classification (GTDB taxonomy): domain Bacteria; phylum Pseudomonadota; class Alphaproteobacteria; order Sphingomonadales; family Sphingomonadaceae; genus Aquisediminimonas. The sequence continues at coordinate 3,043 of JANNWX010000157.1, forward strand.
AAAAAGGGCAGCCCCTTCGCAGGAGCCGCCCCTTCTTGAAGTCGTTAAGTTGTCGAGATTATTTGAGTTCGACAGTCGCACCAGCAGCAACAAGCTGGGCCATAACCTTGTTGGCTTCGTCTTTCGACACGCCTTCCTTGATCGCCTTTGGCGCTGCTTCGACAGCGGCCTTGGCTTCGGTAAGGCCCAGACCAGTGATGGCGCGGACTTCCTTGATGACGGCAATTTT
>JANNWX010000158.1:0-4821 GCA_031409315.1 Sphingomonadales bacterium
CCAAAAGCTGCCCGCAGTCCGGCAAATGGTGTGACAACATAGGGCGCACGAACTTTGCTTGATCCATTGTCGCCAGTATTGATGATATCTGCCAAGCAGCCAAAGACCGCGACCTGCCCGACAGACTTGTCCAGCGGCAACAGGCCATCATTTTTGAGCAGGACGGTGCCCTTGATGGCAGCTTCGCGCGCCAGAGCAATATGTTCGTCACTTGCTACCAGCGTCTCGGGATAAGCTGGGAATGGATCGGACGCCGCATCAAACCGGTATAGTGTCGTCAAAATGCGCGTGCACGCCGTGTCAACAACCGCCATGTCGATGCGGCCAGCCTCAACCTCGGCGATAAGTTTTTCGCCGTAATGAACGGGCTCTGGGTTTTCGATATCGAGGCCAGCAACCGCACCGTCAGGACCATAAACACCCATCATCCAGTCGGAATGGACAAAGCCGTCAAAGCCCCAATCACCCCGCAAAATATCCGTCAACAAGGCGCGGCTGTGCCCGCAATAGGGGCCGTTGACCTTGTTATAGGCGCTCATCACACTGGCGCAGCCCGCATCCAATATATGTTTGAAGTGCGGCAAATAAACTTCGCGCAGCGGTCTTGGATCGATGGTCACATCAACTTTGAACCGGGCATTCTCAATTGAATTTGCCGCATAATGTTTGACCGTCGCGATCACATTATGATGCTGGATGCCGGTCGCCAGCGCCGCCCCCATCACGCCGAGGTGCCAGGGGTCTTCGCTGTAGGTTTCCTGTGCCCTGCCCCATCCTGGATGGCGCAAAAGATTGACGCACACTGCGCCAGACAGGTTGCAGCCTTGTGCCTTTGCCTCGACGCCCATAGCTTGGCCGATGCGGTGTTCGAGATCCGCGTCCCAACTGGCACCGCGCGCCATTGTGCACGGGAAGCAAGTCGAATTGCCGCGCGCGACCCCACGGGGCCCATCGGTAAACCAAAGTGCCGGGACGTTGAGCCTATCACACCCGCCGCCCGCGCGATAAGGCCGTGCCGCCCATACCCGTCCGTCTTCGACATAGGCTTTATAAAAGCCCCGGCCCGACATCATTTCGACTTTTTCAGCCAATGTCGCCTCAGCGATAATGTCGGATACGCGATCAGCGATTTCGGTTTTTGTCATCCCTTTGGACGGCGAAAAATCAACTATGCTCATCCCGTTCAAACCTCCTGCCGCTGCTTGCATTACGCTGCATAACGCGCGAAGGTTTGTTTACGCAAACGTAAAGGCAGGAAGGAATGAAATGTCTGAGGTGTTGACCGAAATTCGTGACGGAATTCTGATTGTGACGCTCAACCGGCCCGAAGCAAAAAATGCGGCCAACAAGGCACTGTCCGAACAAGTAGCTGCGGCCATGGATTTGCTGGATAATGATCCTGCTCTGCGGGTTGGTATCATTACGGGCGCTGGCGGCACTTTTTGTTCGGGCATGGATTTGAAAGGCTTTTTATCCGGAGAGCTTCCCTTTGTAGCTGGCCGGGGATTTGCCGGACTGACTGAGGCACCGCCACAAAAGCCGCTCATTGCCGCCGTTAATGGCTATGCACTTGCGGGCGGTTTTGAAATTGCCTTGGCGTGTGATTTGATCGTAGCCAACACAGATGCCAAATTTGGTATTCCTGAGGTTAAGCGCGGGCTTGCGGCAGCAGCCGGCGGGCTTGTGCGGCTTCCCCGGCAAATCAATTACCGGCTGGCGATGGAACTCGCCCTGACGGGAGCGTTTATAACTGCTGCGCGCGCTTATGAAGTCGGCCTGATCAACCGGGTCGTCGAGGGCGATGCTCTGGAAGGTGCGCTGGAACTTGCAGCGTCGATTACTGCCAATGGGCCACTTGCAGTCGCGGCATCAAAAAAGGTCGTCAAAGGCCAGGAAGATTGGTCATCAGAAGAACTATACAAACGCCAGACCGAAATACTGGGCGGGTTGTTTGCGACCAACGATGCACGCGAAGGCGCAACTGCTTTTGCCCAAAAACGCCCGCCAAACTGGACTGGCACTTGACTGCCTCAGGAATAGCACTTGGAATTTCGGGGAATTTCTGCGACAAAACGGCGCGAGCTTAAGGGAGCAGATGAGGTGTCGAGCGACAGCCCAGACGTGCCGGTGACCAAGTCGACCGCGATTTTCCTAAGCTATGCAAGGGCTGACCGCGCGCGCGTAGTGCCGATTGTCGCCGCACTTGAAACGGCGGGGCTCACAGTGTGGTGGGATGCGTTGATCGCAGGCGGCGCTGCCTTTGCCAAGACGATCGAGGATGCGCTTGATGCTGCCGACGCAGTTGTGGTCCTGTGGTCCCATACGTCAGTTACATCGGATTGGGTCCGCGATGAAGCCGGGCGTGGAAGAGATTTGAAAAAACTCGTCCCGGTTTCTTTGGACGGGTCAGAGCCGCCGATGGGGTTCCGACAATATCATTTCATCAATCTAGCAACATGGGATGGAAAACCCGGCGCGGCGGACATGGACGACATTGTCAGAGCTGTTGGTTCGGTTTCTGGACAAGCGTTGCATCACACGCCTGTTTTGGCATCGATTTCACCCCAAACGACGCGACGGGCGCTGCTGCGTTGGACGGCAGCGGGTGTGGTTGTCGCGGGTGGTGGCGGCGGTCTTTTTGCATGGAGCAAGGGATGGCTGGACGGTGGCGCATTAGCGAACAGCGTCGCTGTTTTGCCATTTGTTAATTTGAGCGGCGATCCCGAACAGGCCTATTTTTCGGATGGTCTTGCGGCCGAAGTCCGATCTGCACTGTCACGCAACAGCGCATTGCAGGTCGCTGGCCAGACATCATCCAATATGTTCAAGGCCAGCGCCGACGAAGCATCGACCATTGCGCAAAAACTGGATGTGTCTTTCCTATTGGAAGGCAGCGTGCGCAGATCGGGAAATCTAGTCCGTGTGGCGGCAAATCTCACCAATGGCCGGTCAGGATTTAGCGAATGGTCCCAGACTTTTGATCGCCCTTTGACTGACATTTTCGCGGTGCAGAGCGAAATTGCGGCCACGGTTGCCAATGCACTTGCGACAAAGGTGGTGACCGTGGCACCTGGCAAGAAGGTGCCAAAACGCGTCGGCGGGACAACTAATGTTTCAGCATTTGACGCTTTTTTGCGAGGCCGTGCGCTCTATTATCTTGCGGCTGACGAAAATTCAGACCGAGCGGCACTGGCACAATTTGACGCCGCCATTGCGGCCGACCCCAAATATGCGGCTGCTCATTCTGCCCGGGCGCGCTGTCTTACCGTGATTGGCAATCAATATGCCAAGGCGAAGGATATTGGGAATTATCAGGCCATGGCGATCACATCGGCGGAACGGGCAATAGCGATTGCACCCGACACCGCTGACGCATATTCGACATTGGGGTTCATCCTGTTCTATGGCCAGCTGAATGGTAAGGCTGGTCGCGCGCCGTTTGAACGATCGCGTGTGGTGGGATGGAATGATGCTGATGTGTTGATTCGCTATGCATCTTTTGCGGCCCACACCGGAGCGTTTTCAAAAGCGCAGGAAGCAATTGACCACGCCGAGTTACTGGACCCCCTGAACCCTCGCGTCCCTCGCACCAGAGGTTTGATCGAATATCAAATGCACAATTATGAGGCGTCCATCGCGTTCAACCAAAAGGCACTGGCATCCAACCCCAAAATGGATGCCGCAAATTCGTCTGTTGGTATGGCACTTACCGTGCTTGGCCGATTGCCCGAAGCGCGTGAAGCTTTTGCAGCCGAAAATAACAAATCTCTGCGGTTAGCCGGCACAGCGATTGTCGAACGCAAGCTTGGAAATATCGCTGCCGCCAAGCGTGCCGAAACAAGCTTGTCGTCTGAAATTGGAGACAGCGGCCTATATCAACAGGCGCAGGTTTTGGTCCAATCCGGTGATCTTGGTGGCGCAATAGCAGCATTTGAACGCGCCGTGGCGGCAAGGGATGCCGGCGTTACCAATGCGCGCGCCGACCCAATGTTGGACCCGCTGCGTTCCAACCCGAAATTTTCCCGTTTGCTAAATGGCATCGGCTTGGACTAGTCTTACGACTCCACACATGGATAGGGGGTTTGAAATGCGCAAATTTGGAATTATCGCTGCTGTTCTGACAGGGTCACTGGCACTTGCTGCTTGCGGTCAAAAGGCTGAAGAGGCTGCTCCGGCGGAAAATGCAGCGGTTGTTGAAGAACCAGCAGCTGACGCTAATGCAATGGCACCTGTGGCAGACGCGAACGCAACGGCGCCAGCAGCTGCAACCGACGAAGGCCGTACAGATCCTTCGGGCGTCCGCGCTGTCGAAGGCGATGCGGCGGAAGAAGCTGCCAAGTAAGGGGTCAAACCCGTTCAAATATGGCCGGATGCTGACAGAGTTGGCGTCCGGCCATTTTTATGAGCCCGGCAAAGACATTAACCCGGCAAAGATAGGGGCCGTGCGTGGTATGTCTGTCGCCAGTTGGCAAGATCCGCTGTCATCAGGTCGGCCGCTCGCCGGATGCGGATGCGCAAAGTATCAAACTGCAAATCATCATGATCGATAACGTGGCGCAAGGTTCCCAATTGGCGGGCCAACGCTTCTGATCGCTCGGCAATTCCAGCAAAATCGCCCTGCATCCGGATGCCGTAGATCGCAGCACCAACGGCTGGTAGGACCGCACTGGCAATGGTCACGCCAATCGCAACCGGTTTTGACAATTCGGTCATCACCCCGCCCGCGCCGATGCTATGAAGTATCTGGAACATCAAAAACCCGATGCAGATCGCCGCTGTCAAGCCGAACAGGATCGTCCCCAACAGGTGGAGCCGGTGTTC
>JANNWX010000159.1:0-1514 GCA_031409315.1 Sphingomonadales bacterium
GTTTGATTTTCGCAATCTCAGAGCGTGAGCGTTATAACGTGAAGTCGACGAGGCAGCGCCCTGCCGATTCACCCGAACGCATTTTCCCAATCAGGTCGTTGATGCTACTTAGTGGCGCAACTTCTGTGATCAGGTCGTTGAGGTCGATGCCGCGCGATTGAGTTAAGGCCATGTAGCGCGGAATGTCTTCGTGGGGAATCGCCTCGCCACCTGTGGTACCGATGATGGTTCTCCCGAAATGCAGCGGTAGCGTATAAAGCTGCGCGTGATTGCCTTTCTTTGGCACGCCCACCAGGATCGTGCGCCCCTTGCTCGATGTCATGTCATAGCCGCGCATGATGATTGACGGGTCGCCGGTATTATCGATGAACACGTCCAAGGCTTGGGTTGTAAAGATTTCCTTTAGCTTTGCCCAAGCATCGACTTTGGAACTATCGATAGTTTCAGTCGCGCCGCAAGCTCGCGCCAGTTCCAAACGGTTGGCGAACCGATCAATTGCAACGACGCTACGTGCCCCAGCCAGAGCTGCACCTTGAACAATATTCAGGCCAATGCCGCCAGAGCCAAACACTGCGACCGTTTCGCCTAAGCGCACATGGGCACGATTGTCGATCACGCCAAAACCCGTGGTGATGGCGCAGCCATAAAGGGCGGCTGATTTGAGGTCTGCTGATGCTGGTAGCGGCGTGAGGCGATTTTCCGAAATAACGGCATGGTCATTAAAAGTTGTAACCCAGCCCGCATTTACAGTTTTGCTGTTCCATTGATACTTCGGCGGGCTCGCTTCGATGCCGCGTGAGGGGCGCCAATGCAGCACGACCGCGTCGCCCGGTTTTACGTACTTCACGCTGGGCCCAACCGCCAACACATGGCCCGCACCTTCGTGGCCCAGCAAATGCGGCAACCACGCATCGGGGCCTTTGACACCGTCAATTTCGCCTAACTGCGAGCCGCAAATGCCGCTGTAGCGGATTTTGACAAGCACTTGTCCGACATCAAGTGTGGTCGGCAGCGAAATTTCACCCAGCGTCAGTGGTTTATTTTGTTCCACCAAAATCGCGGCCCGCGCCGTTTTGGGGGCATCGTGTATCGACATCATCTGATGACGCTTTCAAAATGCGTTAAGGCGCTGCGGTTAAGGCCCAAAACCCAATACAGGCTCATTTGACGACATGCTGCTGCATCCATTTCAGGCAATAGAAACGGTCGTCGTCTTTGAGGTTCCCGCTACGGTAAGCATCCGCAATTTCCATGATCGCATCTTTCACGGTCTTGCGCGGGCGGAACCCGGTGGCCAATAGTTTATCGGAATTCACGCGGTAAGAGCGCGGATCGTTCGATGGTTTAATGTCGATCCGAGCCGGCACAAATTGAGCAATTGTTTCTGCAATCGAGCGGATCGATAAATTTTCGAAGCCTGCATTGTAAACGCCCACGACATCGGGGCGGTCGAGCAGGAAAAGATACAAATCAGTGATATCATCGATATGAATGTTCGGGCGCGTCTGCTCGCC
>JANNWX010000160.1:0-3543 GCA_031409315.1 Sphingomonadales bacterium
ATAGCGGATCGGCAGGAAATGCTCGCCGGTGATCACCAAACCCGATTCGGGGAGCAGGAAATGAATGTCAGCCACGCGCCCGTGCAGCGAATTTTCAATCGGGATCATCGCACTTCCTGCGCGGCCATCACGAACCGCATCGATCGCATCTTCAAAGCTGAAACAGGGCAGGGCTAACCCGTCCGCAATCGCATTTTCGACGGCGATATGTGAATTTGCACCTGGCGCGCCTTGAAACGCCACGGCATGCTTTGGGTCGCTTGCGGCCTTGGCCTCCATAGCGGCAATGATCGGGCGGGCAGGGGCGGGATAACGATCCATAATGGCCCCGCGCTTAACCGCGATCCCGCTGACCCGCAAGCACGGCTTGCGAAGCGCAATTTGCGCGACTAAAGCGGGCCGCGATTCATATTATCTGCTAGATATTATCAGGGGTTTTCACGGGCATGAGCGATCAATTCAACACAATCGCAGGCTGGACATTGGGTGCAGGCATTGCTGCGCTTGGCTTGACCATTCTCACAGGTGAATATTTTCACGCAGAACATGTTGAAAAGGGTGGATATCCGGTTGAAGCTGCCGATGACGGTGCTGGCGCTGGTGCGGTTGCCGAGGTTCCGATCGCCGCCCTGATGCAGACGGCAGATGCTGCCAAAGGCGCCGAAGTTTTCAAGAAATGTGCGTCATGCCACACTATTGCTGCTGGTGCCGCAAATGGTATCGGGCCCAACATTTTTGGAGTCATGGGTAAGAAACATGGGTCAGTCGGTGGTTTCGCTTATTCGCCCGGTATGATGGCAAAGCCCGGGAATTGGGATTTTGAAGGCATGAATGCCTGGCTCAAATCGCCGAAGAAATTTGTCGAAGGCACGAAAATGAGTTTTGCGGGCCTCAGCAAGGGTGAGGACCGCGCCAACATTATCGCTTATATCAATTCAATGGGATCGAACTTGCCGATGCCTGCCGCGCCCGCCGCTGGCCCAGTGGCTGAGGCTGGTGAAGCGGCTGCGCCAGTTGAGGCTGCGGCCAAATAGGTGACCTAAATCTTGTCGTAGAACTTGCGCACGCATTCCCAAGCCTCTTCGGCCGTTTCCACGAAGTCGAATAGCTTTAGGTCTTTGGCGCTGATCACACCTTCTTCAACCAACGCTTCAAAATTGACGACGCGGTTCCAGAAATCTTTGCCGAACAAAATCACCGGCATCGGTTTAATTTTCCCGGTCTGAATCAATGTAAGCAATTCAAATGTTTCGTCAAATGTCCCAAATCCGCCGGGAAAAACCGCGACAGCGCGGGCACGAAGCAGGAAATGCATCTTGCGCAATGCGAAATAGTGAAACTGAAAACTGAGCGACGGCGTAATGTGATTGTTGGGACATTGTTCATGCGGCAACACAATGTTGAGGCCGATTGATTCTGCGCCGACATCACCCGCGCCGCGATTGGCGGCCTCCATGATCGATGGTCCGCCGCCTGAACAGACGACAAAATGCCTTTCGCCATCCTCATCGCGCGGGAAATTACTGGCAATCCGGGCCAGTCGCCGGGATTCGTCATAATATCTTGAATTTGCTTCCAGCCGCGCTGCTATCGCCGGGTCTGGATTTTCAGACTTTTTGCCGGGTTCGGGGATGCGGGCTGACCCATAGAAGACGAAGGTTGATGCGATTTTAGCTTCGTCGAGCAGCAATTCGGGCTTCAGTAATTCAAGCTGGAACCGCACCGGGCGCAAATCTTCGCGTAACAAAAAATCATTGTCCTGAAACGCCAGCCGATAGGATGGGCTTTGCGTTTGTGGCATGGTGACTGCATTTTTGGCGTTTTCTGCGTCTTGGGCAGCGCGCGCGAAAAGCCGCGCGGGGATTTTTTTATCTGTCATTTGGCCCTTTCTAGAGGCGTGTTGGGTCAGCGGCAATAGGGGCCAGCCCCCATGTCGAAATGGAGGTGATTGTAATGGGCCGCATTATAATCAGGGCTCAGGACAGTTTGGAATTGTTTGCAGGCACCGTCGCGGAGATATCGCAAGAACTTACGGGTATCCTGATCGCCATTCCATCCTGTTTCGATGCGTATATGGCGGCCATCGGCAAGAACGAAGCCGGAAACGTCGATTGCATTCGCCGTTGCATGTTCGGACAATTTTCCAGTCGCCGCCCCATTGATCCGCCGACAGGCATAGGTTCCCATCGATTCGATGCGGATGATTGGTTCCCCGAAAACCTTCTTAGCCGATGGCTGAGCGACGTTTCTTACCCAAAGCGATAAGGCGCGGGCGACGGGGCATTGAACCGCCTTGGTATTGGTCACCGGCACACCGGCTGACTGGATAAGCACGGCGTTGATCGCGGAACATCCGCCGCCAAATGCCTGGTCTGGCAAAATCGTGTAGCGCGCGCCCAACCGACCAAGGTCAGCGGTGCATTGCTTCATCACTTCGGTTGCTGGTCCTTTTGCGATTGGCGGGCGTTTGCCCCCACCAGAGGGAGATACACAACCAGTCAGCAATGCGCTGAGCGTCAAGACAAAGGGGCCATGCCGGAACATAGCCCCCATAGTCTGCTTACATGGTTAAAACTTGTTTAAGCCGGAATTCCGGTGATCGATTTCACTTCCATGAAATCTTTAAGGCCGAACAGCCCGCCTTCGCGCCCGTTGCCAGACTGTTTATAACCACCAAACGGTGCGCCGGGCGCTGGTCCCCATCCGTTGACAACAACCATGCCCGCGCGAAGCCGGGGCGCGACGACCGCTGCTTTTGAGGGATCACCTGAAATGACCGATGACAGGCCATATTCAGTATCGTTGGCAATCGCGATCCCTTCTTCTAGGTCATTGTAAGGCATGATCGTAGCAACGGGGCCGAACACTTCCTCTCGCGCGATGCGCATGTCGGGGGTAACGCCGGAAAATACCGTCGGTTTGATAAAATAACCCCGGTTGACGTTAGTTGGAAGCCCGGTTCCGCCGGTTTCAAGCGTTGCGCCTTCGTCAATTGCGGACTGGATCAGCCCCTGTATCTTGTCATACTGGGTCTTGTTGACGACCGGGCCGATATGGCCGCCTTCGGCCATTGGATCGCCAACTTGGGTGCCGTCAAACATCGCCTTGACGAAACTTGCCGCTTCGGCCTGACGTTCCTTGGGGACAAGAATTCGGGTCGGTGCGATACAGCTTTGACCGGTATTGATGAGAACGCCAGCCACAGTTGGTGGGAGCACTGTCGCGAAATCAGCATCTGGAAGAACCAGATTGGGGGATTTTCCGCCCAATTCCTGATGGACGCGCTTGACGGTATCGGCGGCGGCCTTTGCGACGAGGACACCGGCACGGGTTGATCCAGTAAAGCTGACCATTTCAATGTCGGGATGGGCAGCAATTGCCGCGCCAACGCCGACGCCATCACCTTGAACAAGGTTGAACACGCCCGGAGGCACACCGGCGGCGTCCAAGATTTCTGCAAAAATCGCCGCATTTCCCGGGCATTCTTCGGAAGGTTTCAACACCATTGTGTTGCCACCGGCAAGGGCTGGCGCGACTTTGAGC
>JANNWX010000161.1:0-4420 GCA_031409315.1 Sphingomonadales bacterium
GCGAAGCAGGACAAAACGCTTGGAGCTGAGAACGGTGAGCAACACCTCCATATCGGGAAAGGAAAGGTGCCCCTGCGCTTCAAATTCCTCCCCCCGGTCAAGCGCCCGCGCGACGCCAAGCGTCCGCGCCTTGAACTGATCGAAGGATTCAATCTCAAAGGTCATTCGCTCTTCACGCATCATCGTCACTTTCCCTTGCCACATCGGCATAAAAATCTCTCAACAGTGCCTCGATGGATAGCAGCCTATATGGCTCTTCACGATCCCGATAATGGCGGTGATCGCCCTTGCCCAACTCATTATCATATCCAACAATCCGCTCTCCGACACGCCCGTAGAAAAGCGAATATTTAAGGCCATGTGGGCGCTCATCGCTCGTCCGTGGCAGTTGCCAGATCTTGATATCGATCACCGTGCCATCGCCGCCAATCCGTTTGAACATGATCAATGGGATTGCAGACATATGGTGTATATACCATAATTAAGTGAAAAGCGCAAGATGTCGTTTCATGTGGCCGTTGAACAAGATTCCTGACGACGCTCACGCTTAGGGTCAGACCCTGTTAAAGCCTACCTCTGGGCATAACATATACACATGCGCGACCAACCACACTCACAGTAGAGAGAATTTCAGCCCCGATACCCCCGCCCCTGCGCGCCCGGTTCAAGCACGCGGTAGGCCGCCTCGATAAAGTCGCACAACATCGGCCTTGTATCGCGGGGGTCGATAATATCTTCGACACCGAACTTCTCAGCCGTTCGGAACGGTGATCGCACGCGGTTCAATCGCGCGGTGATGTCCTTGAGCAAGGCCTTGGGATTGTCCGATGCTTCGAGCTCTCTGCGATAGGCGGCCTCCAGTCCGCCTGATATGGGCAGGCTGCCCCAATCGCCGCTGGGCCAGGCGAAGCGCCATTTGAAGCGTGAGAGGTTGGCCGGTGCGCTGCCCCCCATGCCGTAAACTTTGCGCAGGATAACGACCGCTATTGGCACTTTGCTTTGATACATTGCGGTCATCGCGCGGCTGCCATAACGGATCGTTCCATCCTCTTCGGCCGTTCTACCGATCATGAAACCGGGATTATCGACCATATGGACGACCGGCAGATGGAACGTATCAGCCAGATCGATGAACCGTTCGACCTTGCGCGCCGTCGCCGCCGTCCACAGACCGCCAAGGACCATCGGGTCGCTCGCCATTACCGCAACTGGATAGCCATCCAGACGGGCAAAGCCGGTGACGATAGAGGGCCCGTGCTGACGCCCGATTTCAAAGAAAGAGCCAAGATCAAACACCGCGTCGATGATCGGCCTGATCTTGTAAAGATGACGCAGGTCACGCGGGACAGCCTCAATCAGGCTTTCCTCGCGCCTATCGGGCTTGTCTTTTGATACGGCTCGCACCGGTAACTCATGAACCGAGGATGGCAGATAGGACAGAAAGCGTCGCGCACGCGCAAAGGCATCAGCCTCACTCAACGCCTCATCATCTATCGCCCCGTTTTTGGCGTGGATGGCGGAGCCGCCCAATTCTTCCTTGGTCCGATGTTCGCCCACCGCGGCGACGACCGGCGGCCCGGCGACGAACAACTGGCTCATCCCTTTCACGAGCAGGCTGTAATGGCTCATCACCAGCCGCCCAGCGCCCAGACCCGCGACCGGCCCTAGGCCAAGTGCGACAATCGGCACTTTGGACAGATTATCGACCATCAATTCCCACCCCGGCACCTCCGGCACATAAGTGTGCCCCATGGTTTCAAGCGTCTTGACCGAACCGCCGCCGCCTGTTCCTTCGATCATCCGGACCAAAGGCATCCGATATTCACCCGCAAGTTTTTCGGCCTGAACCAGCTTGCCGTGGATCGCCGCGTCCGCAGCCCCGCCGCGTACCGTGAAATCGTCGGACTGGACGACAATTGGGCGGCCATCGATCTTTGCCCGGCCAAAAATCATGTTGGATGGAAGAAAGCTTTTCAGCTCCCCCTTTTCGTCATAGCCAGCAGCACCGCCAAGTTTGCCGATTTCCCGGAAACTGCCCTTATCGACCAGCCCGACGATCCGCTGCCGCGCATTGAGCTTGCCGTCCGCTTTTTGTTTTTTGAGCTTATCCGGCCCGCCCATTGCCTCCGCCAATTTGTGGCGTTTGGCGATTTCGTCGACTTCCTTTTGCCAACTCATGCCTTTGCAAGGTCGACCAGAAACGCCCGCACCCGCTTTGCATTGACGCCGAGATCGCTGACGCCGATCCGGCTGACCGAACGTATGTCAACGACACTGCCCGCGCCGTCGGCAGTTGGCGTGACGCGCACGACAATATCATCCTGGAATTTGATCAGCGACACGCTCGCCGTCGCCTCTAGCCGACCACCCACCGGATCGACTGTGGCAATATCCCACCCATTGGCCAGTGCCAGTTTTTCAACGTCGGCAATAACAAAGGCGACCGGCTTGGCGATGGTCAACGGCTTCAGATCACCGTAAGCTTCGGCATGGATCGCGCGCCATTTTTCGACCGTTTCAACGCCGACCAGATTGTCGGTCCGTAGACTTAAAGCCTGGAAGGCCGGTGGATTGGCAAGATCGGTCGTAATGTCATGGATTGCGGGCACCCCGCGCGCAACCACAGCGCGCGAAATCATGAAACCGGCATAACCGATCGACAGGAGCAGACCAGCAACGGCCGTCAACATCAATCCGGCCTTGTTTTTCAAATTGGCAACGACCGCACCGATACCCGCAACAGCCCCGATCAGTGACAGCAAACCGCCACCAAACATTGCATACAGGCCGCCCATTTTCGGGATCAGGTCAGCCCCGGCGGCCGCAGCGCCGCCAATCGCAATCACAACTGACCCTGCACCAAGCCACAAAGATGTGCGGCTTAGCCGCCGTGTCCAGACTCCATTGCTCATGCCACTTCTCCTTTTGCCGACCTCATTTTAAGTGTTCGGACGATGAAATAGACAAGCAACCCGATCGGCCCGAGCATGAATGTAAGTGCGAGGATCGGCACCAACAACCAATGCTTTATGCCTTGTTTTCCAGCATCCTCAATTTCCCATGCACCGATGAACAGATCAAACGCGAGATAGTGCGTCCAGCCGAGCATGACGTTACCAGCCTTTGAAAAAAGCAAGGTGACGCCAGCCAGCGTAGAAAAACTGCCCCCGTCAACCGGTTCGGTGATTGTGAAATATTGTGCGAAATATGCTGCGCACAAAATCAGTGCAGCAATTCTTGCCCCTTGCACCAAATTGTCGCGTGCCAACGGTGCCGCAAGCAATGCAAGCCAACCCGCCATGGCAATCCATGTACATATTTGAAATATCAGTTCTAGGTCCATCTCGCCCTCCCAAGTCGACGCACCGTCAACCCACTTGGCAGCCACGTCAAGCACTGACACAAGCCCAGTTGCAAAATGCTGGCACCTAGCCCATCAATGTTTATCCACGTTTTGGGGGTATTTATGCGTTTCTGGATTGTCGCGGCGCTATCAGCAACCATTCTGGCGACCTCCGTTTTTGCCAATGTCGGCCGAATCAAATCAACAACTGGCAGCGCTTTTGCTGAACGTGCTGGCCAGAAGCTTCCGCTAAAATCGGGATTGGTCATCGAACTGGGCGATACGATTGTTACGGGGTCGAGCGGGCGGATGGGCATGACTTTTATCGACAACAGCCGCATGGCGGCCGGCCCCAATAGCCGAATCATTATCCGAACCTTTGATTTCAACGACACCACCCAGCGTGGTCGTTTCCTGACCGAAATAGACAAAGGCCAGGTGGTCATCGTCAGTGGCCTTATTGCTCGGTCCGGCCCCGATGCGATGCAGGTGAAGACCCCGAAATCTCTGTTCGCAGTTCGTGGTGCCCGTATTGTCGTGCGGGTGAAGTGATGCGGATTTCAACGGCATCAGCGATCCTCGCCCTACCACTCATCCTGTCGGCCTGTGCATCGAACCAGATCATTCTGGGCCCCGACGGCGGCAGCGTTGCTGTTCTCGATCCAAAGTCACAAACCGAAGTGTCCGTCATCGACACGGCGGGGAGTATCGCAACAGTCTCGGGGGCCAAGGTTGCACTTACCGCAATGGACGGTGCGACATTTGACACGCGCTATGGCGCATTGCTGGCGAGCTTGCCGCCCCCACCACGCCCCTTTACGCTTTACTTCACAGAGAATTCGACCGAACCGTCTCCGGAATCGGCGCCGTTGCTTGAAGAAATATTTTCCGAAATCAAGAAACGGCCCGGCGCCGACACCCAGATTACGGGACATACCGACACAGTGGGATCCCAAGACGTCAACGATCCGCTGTCGCTGCGCCGCGCGGCGGAAATCACGGCTTGGCTGTTTACGCTTGGCCTAGACAAAGCCATCGTGCGACTAGCCGGGCGCGGCGAGCGCGAATTGAAAGAAC
>JANNWX010000162.1:0-14870 GCA_031409315.1 Sphingomonadales bacterium
GGATCGAGGATGACCGCGTCAAATCGCGCTAATTCTTCAGGTGTCAACGGACGTCTGAACAGATCACGGTGCGCAGTTGTGATTGCGTGTTTGCCGCGGTTCGACGCCATTTGAAGCCCGAGAACAGCGTCCCGCGCGCCCTCCACCGCGAGAACAGGCGTATCCAGTGACAATGCGAAGGTTCCAAGACCTGAAAAAAAGTCTGCAACATGACCTGCGCCCGCAACATGCGCGCACACAGCCGCAATCAGCGCCGCCTCTCCGTCGATCGTTGCTTGCAAGAAGGCACCTTCGGGCATGGGCACTGCCACACCGCCAAGCGTGATCGTGACGGCTTCCGGTTCGTAGCGTGGGGTCGACCCATAGCCTTCATCAAGCGACAAACGCGCCAATTGGTGCGCGCTGGCAAATGCGGTGAGCGCCTCGACAGCTGCCAGACCCTCGACTTCGACACCAGCGATCAGCAAATCGATACCTTGATCGACCAAAGTCATTCGGATGTCGGCGCTTCGCTTTTCGCGTAACAACATCGCCAACAACCCACGCAGTGGTTCCAGCATGGTAAAAAGGGCCGGATGCATGATCGGGCACGCACCAAGATCGACGATGGCGTGGCTTGATGATTCGTTGAAGCCAATTCGCATTTTCTTGCCGCGTTTTTCAGCCCGCATCGATACGCGGCGGCGCGTATACGGTGGAGATATATGCGGAGGTGACATCTGCGGCTCGGCCAACCGCTGAGCCCTCAAGGCACCGACGATCCTGTCTTTCACATATTCGGCGTAGGCATGATCGCTTAGATGCTGCAATTGGCAGCCGCCGCACGTTCCAAAATGGCGACATGGCGGCTCAGCATGATTTGGTCCGAAGTGAATCGTTCCATCCGCATCAACACTATCACCGGGTGCCGCAAAGGCGGCGTAGCGCCCCGAAGCCGTCACGCCGTCCCCTCGGGCTGCTATTCTGACAATCGGTTCGTTCATGCGCAGGCGATTAGCGCGGCTGGCAGGTGAGCGAGAAGATCGTCAGCGATGAATCCCGGCCCGAACAGGCGCGCTGACGCGCCATGCAACCAGACGGCGGCGCAGGCGGCTTCGAAACAGAGAATATCTCTGGCAAGCATTGCCCCAACGATCCCCGCCAGCACATCGCCGGTTCCTGCACTTGCCAGCCAATGGGATGCTAAAGGCGATACGCAGGTCCGTCCGTCAGGAGACGCAATAACTGTGTCAGCCCCTTTTAGAATTACGACGCAATTTGACGCGGTGGCAGCGGCGCGAGCGCGGTCTATTTTGCTGCCTGCAAGAGCGCCAAACAGCCGAGCAAATTCCCCCTCATGCGGTGTTAAGATCGTACGCGGGCCTACTGCGCATAGCTGCCCCATATTGACGAGAGCCAGCGCATCGGCGTCGAGAACGAGGCGCTTTCCAGTCTCAATCACTGCGAGGAGTTTTGCCTGGGCGGCTTCATCGCGGCCTAGCCCGGGGCCGATGACAATGGCACCAGCCCGCGCGTCTGACAGGGATTCACTGAACGGCTTTCGGACGACTGAATGGGCAGCAGCCCCATTTTGACCCGTCAACACGACATAGCCCGCCCCGCTTCGCTGTGCAGCCCCAGCTGAGAGCAAAGCCGCGCCGTCCATGTCGCCTTCCACAACAACAACCATACCGCGCGTATATTTGTGATCCGCAGGCCCGGGAGCGGGCAATTTTGGTCGTTCGAGTATGGCAACGTCGCTGTGCGCTGCGATACCGAGTTGATCGATGTTTATATGCCCGCAAAACCCAGCCGCAGGGTAAAGGACATGCGCTGGTTTTATTGAGACCAAAGCGATTGTGACATGCGCGTTGACGGCACCAAGATCGGCACCAGTATCAGCATCAACACCGCTTGGCACATCGACTGCGACAACCAGACGTGCGGCATCGGCAAGACGTTGCAACTGGCTTTTAACTTCTAATTCTAATGGTTTTTTGAGTCCGGTGCCAAACAACGCATCCACCAGAACGGGTCCAGGGATGGCGTTGGCGAGAGTCTCGACCGGCCCAGACCACTGCGCACGCGCCTTGATAGCCGCGGGTGTGCGCGGATCGCGTAGGGCGGCCACGTGCACGTCACAGCCGCGTTTCTTAAGTAACGTCGCCGCAACATAACCGTCGCCGCCGTTATTGCCCGGCCCGCACAGGATCAATGTCGGTCGTCCGCCGCCAAACCGCCAAACCGCCTCTGCAACGGCCGCCCCAGCGCGGTCCATGAGCGTTTCTACACTTATGCCCTCCGACATTGCCGCCGCTTCCGCCAATCGTGTTTGATCGGCGGTCAGAATAGGGCCGGAAATCTGCATTGCCATGCAAGCCCTTTAGGGCATTTTTGGCGATTTGACAGTCGCAGGCAGCCGGTAGCGATCCCCGGCAAGTGCCACTTCGATCTCATTGGTATCACGCAGGGTAACAATCGCCCGGTCAGCGCCGTCGGCAGCGATGACCCCGCGGCCGTCCTTGACCACCTGCAAACGCCTGAAGCCACCATCGGGATGCCTGACCGTGAGGATGAGTCCGGCAGCAGTCTGACCCTGTTCCAATTGGCACGAGCGTGAAAATTGCGTCGCGCCCGTGACGGCGCAGGCGATCCGACCGTCCTCTGCCGCCGCACCTGCCGCTTGTGCCTCAGCTTCATCAAGCGCGAATTTTGTCGCCTGTTTGGAATCACCACATCCGCTGACCGTCAAGGCCAGCACGATAACACTAAATATCCGCATAAACATGTCGTTCCGCCTTGGCCCCTGGATGCGTTACCGCACCCTTGTAGGCAGGGCCAACGTTTTGGGCATAGCGCCACAAAGCACCTGACCCATATTCGGACAGACGTGGTTTCCATGCGGTTTTCCGGGTTTCCAGCAATTGCGGATCAACCAGCAGGTCGATTGTTCCCGCGCTCGCGTCAATTTCGATGATGTCACCGTCTTCGACGAGCGCGATAGGCCCGCAATCGGCGGCTTCCGGGCCAACATGCCCGATGCAAAAGCCACGCGTCGCACCTGAAAACCGCCCGTCGGTGATCAGGGCCACCGATTCCCCAAGGCCTTGACCGTATAGCGCGGCCGTCGTCGTCAACATTTCGCGCATACCTGGCCCGCCTTTTGGCCCTTCATACCGGATGACGATGACCGAACCCTCCTTGATCTGCCTCGCCTCGACTGCGGCAAAGCAATCTTCCTCGCATTCGAACACTTGGGCCGGGCCTTTGAATTGCAACCGTGCCATGCCCGCCACCTTGACGATAGCGCCGTCGGGCGCGAGACTTCCGCGCAGCCCGACAACACCTCCGGTCGGGGAAATTGGGGCCGTTGCCGGATAGATGACTTTCTGGTCCGGGTTCCAGGTGATTTCGTCGATATTTTCAGCCAATGTCTTGCCGGTGACCGTCATACAATCGCCGTGGAGCAATCCTTCGGCCAGCAGCGATTTCATCAACATATAAACGCCACCAGCTTCATACATATCCTTGGCGACATAGTTTCCACCCGGCTTCAAATCAGCCATATAGGGTGTGGTTTTGAATATCTCGGCCACGTCAAACAGATCCATGTCGATCCCGGCCTCATGCGCCATTGCGGGCAAATGCAGCGCGCCATTGGTCGACCCCCCGGTCGCGGCGACAATACGCGCGGCGTTCACAAAGGCTTCGCGCGTGCAAATATCACGCGGACGCAAATTTTGCGCCAGTAATTCCATGACCTGCGCACCGGCCGCATGGGCAATCTGGTCACGCGTCGAATAAGGCGCGGGGGCCATGTTTGAATTGGGAAGCGAAAGTCCAATCGCCTCTGCGACGCAGGCCATCGTATTGGCCGTATATTGGCCGCCGCACGCACCGTGCCCGGGGCAAGCCACTTTCTCTAACGCATGGACCTCCTCAATCGGGCAATGGCCTGCTGAATGTCGCCCGACAATTTCAAACACATCGACGACGGTGACGTCCTTGTCGTGGAACCGCCCCGGCAGGATCGACCCGCCATAGACAAAAATGCTCGGCACATTGAGCCGAAGCATCGCCATCATCATGCCGGGCAATGATTTGTCACACCCTGCAAAGCCCACAAGCGCATCATAACAATGCCCACGCACACTGAGTTCGATGGAATCTGCAATCACTTCGCGGCTGGCGAGAGAAGATTTCATCCCCTGATGCCCCATTGCGATCCCGTCGGTCACCGTAATCGTATTGAACCGGCGCGGCATGCCGCCCCCGGCCTCTACGCCTTTACGCGCAATGTCTGCCTGGTGATCAAGCGTCGTGTTGCACGGCGCGCTGTCATTTCCCGCTGAAACAACGCCAACAAAGGGTCGCGCAATTTCTTCCTCAGTCAAACCCATGGCATAATAATAGCTGCGATGCGGCGCGCGCTCCGGCCCGACCGACACATGGCGGCTGGGAAGCTTGGATTTATCGAAACGATTGGTCATGCAGGCCTCGTGCTTTCTGGGCGGCCTATGGCGGCAATTTGCTTGCAAAGGCAAGGGCAGACGCGCAGCTTAACGCCTAGGAAAAATATGTCGGGGGGTATTTTATGCGTTTTCTGGGGTTTCTTGCCAGCCTGATTTATATGGTCGTAACACCGGGTGCAGCGGTCGCGCAGCGGCATGAGCAGGTGACGGTTTTCGAAGCGGCCAAAATCATCACGATGGAGCCTTCGCTTCCAAACGCCCGTTTCGTTGCAACTGCCGACGGTATCATTCTGGGCATCGCCGACACACTGGTCGCACTTGATCCTTGGACACGCGGTCGAACGGCGACAATCGACCGGCGATTTGCAAAAAGTATCTTGATGCCCGGCCTCATCGATCCCCATGTCCATCCGATGCAAGCGGCCGTGATGCTTAACCTGCCCTTCATCGCACCTGATGATTGGACACTGCCTTCGGGCGTCTACAGGGGCGCGCAAACGCCCGTCGCTTATCGGACACGACTGAAAGAAGAATTGGCAAAAAGCGACGCCAAAATTTTCATCACTTGGGGACACCATGTCTTGTTTCACGGTGACATTGACCGGGCGGAATTGGATGGCATTGCACCCGATCGCGCCGTCATCATCTGGCAACGAAGCTTCCACGAAGTCATTATGAACAGCACCGCGCTCAAGGCGTTTGGACTGGATAACCAAAGCGCATTTGATGCAGCCCTGAGAACGGTGAACGCCGACCCCTCGCACGGCAATTTTGGCAAAGGTGTTTTTGCCGAAACCGCGCTCGGCGCTGCGCTCCCCAAACTTCAGCCTACCATTTTAACACCTCAAAAACTCATTGTCGGTATGGCCGCGATGCAACGCATGATGCTGGAAAGCGGCGTTACTACCGTGTCCGATATGGCGACCGGAATCTTTGCCGATTTTGATACAGAAGCCAGCGTCATCAAGGCGGCATTTGAACGCCCAAACAACCCGTCGCGGGTTATCCTCATGCCCTTTGCCGCCCGTATGCCAGCCGATGCCAATGCATGGCTGGTGGCGGCGCGCGCCAGATATGAAGGGCCGCATATTCGTATGGACCGCCGTATCAAGCTGTTCGCTGACGGCGCATTCTTCGCTCAGAATATGCAAATGAACGCGCCGGGCTATGCCGACGGACATGAGGGAAAATGGCTGACCGAGCCAGATGTGCTGAAGGCTCAAATGGCGCGTTACTGGAATGATGGGTTCAGCCTGCATATCCATGTGAATGGCGACAAGGGACTAGACGCCTTGCTGGACGGGACAGCGGCGCTTCCACCGCGCCCGGCGCAGAGCCTGACACTGGAGCATTTGGGTTATTCTACCGAGGCGCAAAACCGGCGGATGGCGCAGATGGGCCTTTATGTCTCAGCGCAGCCCAATTATATTCGTGTGCTTGGCGACGTCTATGCAGCAAATGGCCTGGGGCCGGACCGCGCGACGGCGATGAACAGGCTTGGCTCATTAGAAAAAAAGGGCGTGCCACTGGGTCTGCATAGCGATTTCAACATGGCGCCGATTGATCCGCTCTACCTAGCCTGGATTGCGTCGAACCGTGTTACGATTGGCGGCAATGTAAAGGCACCGGATGAACGTTTAAGCTTAGACAAGGCGCTGCGTGCCATCACCATCGAAGCCGCACAAGTGATCGGCATGGACGCGCTGGTTGGTTCAATCGCGGCGGGGAAAAAAGCTGATTTCGTAGTGCTTGACCGTGATCCCTATGCCGGAGGCGCCGCAAAACTCCGCGACGTCAAGGTTCGGGGCGTTATATTTGAAGGAGCCTATTTTCCCGCGCGCTGACCGTTGGGCAATTGCCCAAAAATATCCCAAGCAGCCATGAATAGAGCCGCAATTACCGGGCCCAATATGAAGCCGTTGATCCCGAAAATAGCGATGCCGCCAAGCGTTGAGATCAACACCACAAAATCGGGCATCCGCGTATCCTTGCCAACAAGGATCGGGCGTAGAAGGTTATCGACCATGCCGATGACAAACAAGCCGCACAGAACAAGAATCGTTCCTTCCCAAACTGCGCCCGTCACAAAAAGATAGATAGCAACCGGTGCCCAGATCAAGCCTGTGCCGATAGCGGGCAGCAGCGACAGAAAGCCCATCAATACGCCGCCAAGAAGTGCTGCACGAATATCCAACGCCCAGAATATGAACCCGCCAATCAAGCCTTGTAAAATAGCCACGACAACGCTGCCCTTGATCGTTGCCCTGATGACCACAGTGAATTTGTCGAGCAAGGCCCCCTTTTGCACCGGCAAGAGCGGAATGCGCGCGCCGACCGTCTTGATCAGCAAGTCGCCGTCGCGCAACAAAAAGAACGCCAGATATAGCATGACGCCAAGGCCAATAAAAAAGCCGAATGCGCTTTGGCCGACATCGACGGCGCCGGTCGCAACTGTCCGCGCAACATTGGCGATTGCGCTGGTGAATTTCTCATTCATCAGGTTGAAGTCGGTCATCCCCAAACGTTGCAGCATATCCGTAGCCCATCCCGGAAGGTTGCGTTGAATATCCGCAAGGACACGTGCAAAATCGATCTCTCGCGTTTCAATCCGCTGATAAAGCCCGACGACTTCTTGAACGAGTGACGTTGCGATCATGGCTGATGGAAGGATCACCACCGCAATGATTGCCAGCAATGTTATTGTCGCGGCCAGATTTGGCCATTTGGGTATCGCTCCGGCGATCCGCCTGTTCAAAGGCGCAAAAATAATCGCGGCAACCACAGCCCATAGGATCGAGCCATAAAACGGCGACACGACCCACGCAAATGCCAGAGAAACAATCACGACAAACGCAATGAACGGGCGATTTTCGGTTATGGGCATCGCTGGATCCTGTTAGGCATGAAGATCATGATACACGATTGGTGGCGGGGGCGGCAAACTTTCCAGAACCACTTGCAGGATAGGGTTAAGCAGTTTGGCCCAATGATCAACACCGTGATCGGTCGCGATCAGGTCTTGCCGCATTTCGATGCCCAAATAGGCAATTCCGTTGGATTCGCCGTGTCTATTCATCGTCGCGTTCAATAACTTTCCGGAATAGGGCAGTTGATCGCCGACAATGACGCCTGCTGCCTTGAGCAACGGGATCGCAACGCGTGCAGCGCGATCATCCATATTGTATAAAATTCCGACTTGCCATGGTCGCTGCACGTCCGGATTGGCGACCAAGCGCGGCGTGAAACTGTGCAGCGAGACAAGCAGCTTGGGTTTCTGTTCTACAATCTGTCGGGCGATCTTGTCGTGATAGGGTCGCCAATAACGGTCAATCCGCGCCTGCCGTTCTTTGTGGGACAAGGCATTGCCAACAATGACGTGCCCATCACTGGCAGTCGGGATGATATGGGGGGCATCCTCTTCACGGTTGAGATCAACCACGAGCCTTGAGATGCCGCCGAATATGCCCGGAAAGTTGCGCGCGCGGCAGAGTGCACGCCCGAGCGCCGAGACGCCGATATCCAGAGCTATGTGGGTGTCGAGCAATTCGCCTGCAATGCGCAGATCCACATCAACAGGAACATGGTTTGACGCATGATCGGCAATCAGCAAAAACGTGCTGAGCGGACTCCCTTCAACATAAGTATATGCATTTTCCATACGCCCCTGTTGCCGTGTGGCGGACAAGATGTCACCATCTGAAAATAACCGAGCACAGAGGCCAACATGAAACTCACCCGCCGACAAAGCATCGCCGCACTTACGCTCTTTTCCGCAAGCCCAGCACTGGCAAAGCGGAAAAAAACCGTCGTCTTTCCGCAGCCGGATGTGGGGCCGTTCAACGAAATTGCCGACAAGTTGCTCGGCCATTTGAAAGAAATTGCAACCTATAACGGGGTTCCGGCCTCGCTCGACGGTGGGATGCTTGCGCGGAGTATGGACGATTATTCTCCGGCGGGCGAAACGGCGTTGCGCGTAGACCTGCAATGGTCCCGTGATCTTCTAGCGCGGGTTAAGTTTCGTGCGGATGGGCGCACCGGCAATGATCTCGCCGTTATTAGTGCGACGCTGGAAAATGGAACACGCTCAGCCCACATTCCCTATGGCAAGATAAACCCGTTCAATTTTTCCGGCCATGTGCCCTATATTGTGACCCAGCTTGCCGGACCCCACATCGATGGCATCAACATCATGATGGAGCAGCAATCACTCGGCACGACAAAAGCTGTGGATGCGTGGGTTGAAAAGCTTGACCGGTTTCCGGTCACATTTGCCGGAGTAGTCGACAAAATTCGCGCTGATCAGGCTGCGGGCTGCATTCCGCCGCGGGCGTTGCTTGAAAAAACACTGCCGATAATCGATGCCTTTTTGACAGGAAAGGCCAGCGACCAACCATTGATACGGAATTTCGCCGAAAAAATAGAAGCAGCCGGCCTGTCAAAGCGCATTCGGCAGGTTGCGCTGCGCCGGGTCACAACATCGTTGCAGAAGCGCGGCCGCCCTGCCCTGCTGATGCTCCGCACCCAGATAGCGTCAATGATCGCGCAAGGGCGAACGGAATCGGGCATTTGGGCTCAGCCAATGGGTGCTGAATTTTACGCCGCCAACATTCGGGCATTGGGAGATACGAACCTGTCGCCCGATGACATACACAAGATTGGCATTGATGAGGTTGCGCGGATTGCGGACGAGATGAACCTCCTTCTCTCCAGGCAGGGATTGACAGAGGGATCGATTGGCGAACGCATGGCCGCCCTAGCCAAAAATCCGGAAAACCAGTTTCCTGATAGTGATGCCGGGCGCGAAGACTTGTTAAGCTATGTCCGCGACAAGGTTAAAGGGGCGGAGGCACGATATACCGAATTGCTGCCACCCAACCTGATCCCACGCCAGTCCTTGGTGGTGAAACGGGTGCCGATCGCAACCCAGGACAGCGCACCGGGGGGTTTTTACGATGGCCCGTCGCTCGATGGCACGAGGCCCGGCACATATTGGATCAATTTGCGCGATATGAAAGCGGTGGCGCGGCTCCGGCTGCCAACGCTGAGTTATCACGAGGGCGTTCCTGGTCATCATACGCAAGGTGCGATTGCATCCGCGCTTGGCGAAGCCCCGCTCCTCATCCGGATTGCCAGTTTCAACGCCTATCAAGAAGGCTGGGCGCTTTATGCCGAACGCCTGATGTCCGAGCTAGGGTTTTACGCAGGCGACCCGCTTGGCGATCTTGGGCGATTGCAGGACGAATTGTTCCGCGCAGTTCGGCTTGTCGTTGATACCGGGCTGCACCACAAACGGTGGACCCGTGAACAGGCGATCCGGACCATGCAGGATATCACGGGTGTAGCAACGTCGCGCGTCACCGCCGAAATCGAACGGTATATGGCATGGCCGGGGCAGGCGTTGGGATATAAGTTGGGCCAGCTAAGGCTGCTTTCACTGCGCACGGCTTTTCGAGATAAGGAAGGAAAAAAGGCCGATCTTCGGAATTTTCACGCTGCAATCCTGAGCGGCGGCGCGATGCCGCTTGACCTTATCGATCAACGCCTGAAACAGGCAAGTTAGAGTCACAGCGTTAGCGCAGGCGTGCGGCCATTGTCCAATAACCTATGAACGCGCGACGAGCCTTTTCTCTTTCCTGCGCGGTGTTGAACAGGGCAAAACAAGTCGCACCCGATCCCGATATCCGCGACAAAATCACCCCGTCCTGATCGGCCAGAAGGGTCAACAAAGCTGAAATTTCCGGCACGATGCTGCACGCTGACAATTCGAGATCGTTACGCCCAGCCAAAGCAGCAGAAAGCGGATCACGGCCTCCCAAGCCTCCGCGATCGACGCCGTCCCAAGCCGCAAAAACAGGCGCGGTCGGGCAATTGATACCGGGGTTGACCAGCAATATCGGCATGTTCGCCAGAGCAGTCTCATCAATAGACGATAGCTGATCCCCAACCCCGAAGCCGAAGGTCAACCGCGAACCGAGGCAAGCGTGCACATCCGCCCCCAGCTTCGCGGCAATACTGCCCACTCTTTGGTCGGTGAGTTCTATTTCCCAATGACGGCAGAGGATGCGCAGGGCCGCAGCGGCGTCGGCCGATCCCCCGCCGATCCCTGATGCAATCGGAAGCTGCTTTTCAATGTGGAGATGCGCACCTTTTTTTACACTGAATGTCGCGCGGAGTGTTTCTGCCGCTTGCCAAACAAGATTGTCCGGGCCGGTAGTCAGGCCAGCACCGAATGGCCCGGATACCGAGAGGGAAAGGTCAGTCGATGGCCGAAATCCGATGCGGTCACCCTGATCGGCAAAGGCAAAGATCGTTTCCAGATCATGGTAACCGTCGTCACGGCGCCGACGAATATGGAGCGCAAGGTTGATCTTTGCGTAGGCAGTTTCCCAGTCAATCATCACCGCGCGGCGGTGGCGACTGTTACGCCAATATCGATCTTTTCTGCCAATCTAGCTTCGGCGTCCTTTTCGGCGTTCAACAAGGCTGCCCGCCAAGCGTAGCGGGCATCGACCCGCCGTCCAGCCCCCCAATAGGCATCACCCAAATGCTCGCTCATGATCGATTCCAGCGGTTCTGCCGCCACCGCGCGTTCAAGCAACGCGACGGCGTGGTCAGTGTTCCCCGACAGAAAATATGCCCACCCGAGCGAGTCCGTAATGGCCGAATCGTCCGGCCTCAGGACGCTGGCTCGTTTGATAAGCGCCAACGCCTCGCCGATATTCTCACGGCGCTCCAGCAAAGAATACCCGAGTTGATTGAGCGGCGCGGCTTGATCAGGGGCGGTTTCAATTGCCTGCCTCAAAACCGATTGTGCGGCGGCCCAATCCCCAGCGCGTTGCAAAGCCACGCCTTTCAACATCAACAGACTCCACGGCGCGGTAGGTGAACCCGCCGATTTCAATATGAGCGCAATTGCATTGTCATATGCGACCGCCGACGCCGTAAAGTTGCCGGCACGCCCTTGAAATTCTCCCAGCCTCACAAAATCAACGGGTCGCGCCGATTTAGAGCTTGTTGACGCTTCCAAAATAGCCAGCCCAGCATCAATTTTGCCAAGGCGTTCATAAACCCGCGTCAACGTGTCGTCGGCAAATACGCGGTAGGGATTGTTCGCCGCTATCCCGGACAGGGATTCAAACGCAGATTCATTCTGACCGTTCGCGAAGAGCGCCTGCCCCTCTATCAGTCGTGCATAACCGTCTCCATCGTCTAGAAAACGAGAAAAACGAGCAATTGTTAGCGCGAACGCCGGAGCTTTTTCGTTCAAAAGATCAGCGGCAACGCGGGCATAAAGCCAAGCAAGGCCCTGAGATGCTGATTTGATCGAATCCGGCAATGGTATTTTTGCGTCGATCAGCCTTTCCGCTGCCAGCAGTGAGGGGTCGTTACCCGCCAAAAGACGCTTTGCCTCAACATTGTTTTTCGCCCGCACAAGCATCGCCGCTCCAGCAAGTTTCAGCGCAGGCACTTTCTGTTCCGAAGTTTCGAGCGTCTTAACAATGGATAATCCGGCGGGAACGTCACCTCGCAGGATGAGGATCAGAGCTTGCTGCTCTGACGCGTAAACAGATTTTTGGGATTGTCGTGACGCTGCCTCCAAGTTGGCTGCGACATCGCGGTCTCTTGCAGCGATACCAGCCCATGCACGCAGAAGCGGAACAAGGAACGCTAAGTTTCCATCCTCCTCAATCCTTTCGATCATCAGCTTTGCACCTGCAAGGTCGCCGCGCGATAATCGTTCACCAAATAGCAGCAACCGCGCATCAGCCGGCAGCGCGCGCGCATTTTCCAGTTGGATTGCGGCGCGCACGGCCAACTTTTCATCGCCCGCCTGAATGGCCCGGCGATAAGCACGCAGCGCAACATATTTATTATCTGGTTCCGCCGTCAGGGCAGCGTCATAGCCCCCCAATGCACCGCGACCGCCATCTAGGTCCAGAACACGCGCAATAAAATAATGTCTTAACGCTGATTGTTCAGATGGGCTGGCAAGTGATGGCGATGCCATGCAAGCAATAGCCCCCGCAACTAGGCATCTACATATTCGGATAATTTGGCCCACCGCCGCCCTCCGGTGTCACCCAGTTGATGTTCTGGGTAGGATCTTTGATGTCACAGGTTTTGCAATGGACACAGTTTTGCGCATTGATCTGAAGTCTTGGTTGCCCTTCATCCTTACCGACAATTTCATAGACTCCCGCCGGGCAATATCGCTGCTCGGGCGCGTCGTAGAGGGCAAGGTTAATCTCTATCGGCACCGTCGCATCCTTTAGCGTCAGATGGCACGGCTGATCTTCTTCATGATTGGTGTTCGACAGGAATACAGATGAAAGGCGATCAAAACTGATGATGCCGTCTGGTTTTGCGTAGGTAATCGGCGTCGCTTGATCCTTACGCAACAGCCCTTCGTTGTCGCTATGGTGTTTCATGGCGATCGGCAGCCCGATTTTTAGCGTGCGCATCCACATATCGATGCCGCCAATCAATGTGCCACCCCAATTGCCGAATTTTGCGACCGCGGGTTCGGCATTTTGCACCAGTTTCAATTCTTTGGCGATCCAGCTGGCGTTTACTGCGGGCTGATAATCCGCCAGTTCGTCACTGGCACGGCCCGCGTTGATGGCAGCGACGGCACTTTCAGCGGCAAGCATCGCTGATTTCATCGCAGTATGGCTGCCCTTGATCCTTGGCACGTTTACAAAACCAGCTGAGCAGCCGATCAAGGCACCGCCGGGGAAGGCCAGTTTTGGCACCGATTGCCACCCGCCTTCGTTGATCGCCCGTGCGCCGTAGGAAACACGTTTACCTCCAGCCAGAATTTTGCTGATTTCGGGATGTTGTTTCCACCTTTGAAATTCTTCAAACGGATACAAGTGCGGGTTTGTATAATCGAGCGCGACAACGAAACCGAGCGCCACCTGTCCATTTGCCTGATGGTAAAGGAAACCACCGCCCCAGGCGTCGGCCAACGGCCAGCCCTGCGTATGGATGACGCGACCCGGGACATGATTAGCCGGATCAATATCCCACAATTCCTTCATGCCAAGCCCGTAGACCTGCGGCTGGCAATCCACCTCCAGATTGTATTTTGCCTTGAGCTGTTTGGTCAAATGCCCACGCGCACCTTCAGCAAAGAAAGTATATTTTCCGTGCAATTCCATGCCGGGCTGATAATCTCCTTTATGGCTGCCGTCGCGGCCAACACCCATATCGCCGGTTGCAACGCCCTTGACCGAGCCGTCGTCATTGTAGAGAATTTCGGCAGCCGCGAAGCCCGGAAAAATTTCGACGCCAAGTCCTTCTGCTTGTTCGGCAAGCCAGCGACACAAATTGCCAAGTGAACCAGTGTAGCAGCCCTTGTTACTCATGAGCGGCGGCATCATGACGTGCGGCAACGGATATTTCTTGCTAGCTGACAGCGCCCAATGCCAATTGTCGCCCACCGGGGTTTGCGCCATCGGGCAGCCCGTTTCTTTCCAATCGGGCAGCAGTTCGTTCAAAGCCTTGGGATCAACGACGGCACCTGACATGATATGCGCGCCAATTTCGGATCCTTTTTCCAAGATACACACGCTGGTATCTGCGGACAATTGCTTGATACGGATGGCCGCCGCCAGTCCGGCTGGGCCGCCACCGACGATAACCACGTCATAAGGCATTGATTCCCGGTCATTCATACGTTTATCGCCTTCCGTTCGTGCAGAGCTGGTCCGGTCGTCGCTTTCCAGCCACTTTCTGCCAGATAGCGCGCTCCTTGGCGTTGACCAAGCCGCTTTCTGCGCGTTTAGTCTTGGACGTGGTACAATCGCATGTAAATATCGATCAACGCACTGCCGCCAGTGTTTTACGCTGGTGGGACGACGCCGGGGTCAGCAACCTTGTTTCAGAAACGCCGTTCGACTGGCTAAAAAAGGCCTCACCCATATTGGCCACGGTGGATGTTGCGCCTGCGGTCGCGCCCTTGCCAACGACGTTGGGCGGTCTAGTGGATTGGATATCGACGACAGCAACATTGCCAACCGCGATACCGCCCCATTGTCGCGTGTCGCCATTTGGCACCGCCGGATCGCCGATCATGGTCGTAACCGACATGCCCGAAAGCGGAGATTTAGACGCGGGCCGATTGATGTCGGGTGAAGTAGGAGACTTGTTTGACCGGATGATTGGAGCACTCGACCTCGATCGGACGAACATTTACTGCGCGCCTCTTTGCCCCGGACGTCCACCCACCGGGCGTATTGACCATGAATGGTTGCCCGAATTAGGCAGAATTGCCTTGCACCATATCAAACTTGCGGCCCCCAAACGGGTCTGGTTATTGGGACAAGCGACGAGCCGTGCCATCTTGGGGACGGATGAGGCAATGGCCACTGGGAAGATACAGTTAATTAACCAAGATGACTCCATTATGGAGGCAGT
>JANNWX010000163.1:0-20033 GCA_031409315.1 Sphingomonadales bacterium
AATATGAAGTTAAAAAGGGCGTGTTTACGGGTAATATCATCCGCCCACTTTGTTTTGGTGAAGGCAAGGTGCTGGCTGCGGAATCGCTTGCGGCGGATCACGGCCTCGACCTGTCGAAAAGCTTTTTCTATTCCGACAGCAGCGACGACATCGAACTGCTTGAACATGTCGGGCACCCGCGGGTGCTCAACCCGAACAGCAAATTGCGCAATATCGCCCGTGATCGCAATTGGTCGGTCCAGAACTTTGGCAGTCGTGGTACCCCGGGGGTGATCGATTATGCGCGCACACTTTACGCGACAGGCTCTCTGGTTGGCGCTTTTGCCGCTGCTTTGCCTATCTGGGCGCTGACGGGATCACGGCGGGAGGCAACAAATTTTTCAACCGGGCTGTTTGGAGATTTTGCAGCAGCAATGGTCGGCATCGATCTGGATGTTTACGGCGAACGCAACCTGTGGAACGCGCGCCCGTGCATTTTCATTTTCAATCATCAGAGCAAGGCCGATGTAGTGATCATGGCCAAGTTGATCCGCAAAGATATGGGCGGGGTCGGCAAGAAGGAAATCAAGAATATCCCCATCCTTGGGCAGTTGATGGAATGGGCGGGCACGGTTTTTATCGACCGGAAGAACAGCGAAAGCGCGATCAAGGCGATGGAGCCTTTGGTTGATGCCATCAAGAACGAAGGCAAGTCGATCTGTATCGCGCCCGAAGGAACCCGGACACATTCGCCAAAACTTGCGCCGTTCAAGAAAGGTGCATTTCATCTGGCTATCCAGGCTGGGGTGCCGATCGTGCCAATCGTCATTCACAATGCCGGGGACGTCGCACCCAAGAACGAATTTGTCATGCGCCCGGCGACCGTTCGGGTGGATGTGTTGCCGCCTGTCGATACCAAGGGCTGGACTGCGAAAAACATCAACCGGCACGTGACCGAAGTCCGCAACATGTTCCTGAAATGCCTTGGCCAGCCTGAGGAATCGCTTGCGGATTCGGTCGATACAGAAGATGATTCCTTCCTTGAAACCGTCGAGAATCCTGCGCCAAAGGAAAAGAAGAAGGCCGCACCGAAAAAACCGCCTGGTGCCAAACCAAAACCCCGCCGGGCGCGTGCGGGGTAAGATCGGATGGCAAAGCCGCCTGCGAAATGGGAAGGGGACCCGCTTCGTTACGAAGGCGAAAAGCTGTTTATCATCGATGCCCGCAACGCCGTTGAACGAAAATATCTGCTCGATTGGATCCACGGTACTTGGGGCGCGGAATTCGACCCGCAATGGGTTTCTCTATCGCTGTCCGATGATGCCGCCCC
Organism: Sphingomonadales bacterium; assembly: GCA_031409315.1. Classification (GTDB taxonomy): domain Bacteria; phylum Pseudomonadota; class Alphaproteobacteria; order Sphingomonadales; family Sphingomonadaceae; genus Aquisediminimonas. The sequence continues at coordinate 1,310 of JANNWX010000163.1, forward strand.
GCTTTTGCTCGATCGGCTGGCGTCCAAGCTTGCTGGGAACGTGCGCTGCCTCGTCATCCCGGTCAGGATCGCTTGGCGTATTCCCAATTTTGACAAGGGGCGTGCGCTTCGGCTTCGCGATCTGATCTTTGGTGATCCTCGAATGCCCGGAAGCCTGCGTGCGCGCCTCATACTGCTGCGTAATCGTCGGCGCGCGCAATCTATTGTCGGGGAACCGGCAACAATTGCATCATTACAAGCGCGCTTTACCGAACAATATGGTGCACCAGCCCCTGCGGATGGGCAGGAATTTGCAGCCTTTGTCGCCCGTCAGGCGGCACTGGCACTGGATGCGCAGGAACGGGGCGTGCGGGGGACGCGATACAAGGTTCCCCGCTTCGTTGCCGACAGCCTGGCCGCCAGTCCAAAATTCAGGGCGGCGCTTGCCGATGCTGGTCGTGAGCTTGATCGCCCCGCGTCTGCACTGATGCCCGAAGCCCGAAAATATATGAAGGAAGTCATTTCGACGCCAAGCGCGCTGTTCCTCGATCTGCGGGCGCGGCTTGAACGGTTTATGATGACGCAGGGCTATGACAAGGGTTTCCGCTACGACAAGCAAGAGCTGGATAACTTGCGCGAAACGATCCGCAAATATCCAACAGTCATGCTGTTCACCCACAAAACCTATCTCGATGGAACCACCCCGAACACGTTACTTTATGACAATGACTTGCCGATGCTGCACAGCTTTGGCGGTATAAATCTTGATTTCTTCGGGATTGGCACCTTGTTTCGCCGTTCGGGTATGATTTTCATTCGGCGCACGTTTCAGAACAACCCCGTCTATAAGGCCGTTTTGCGGCAATATATTGCCTATCTGCTTGAAAAAAGGTTCCCGATGTCCTGGGCGCTTGAAGGAACAAGATCGCGTCTTGGCAAGCTGATGCCACCCAAATACGGGATCCTGAAATATGTGCTTGATGCCGCGCATGATGGCGGTATCGAAAACGTCCATATCATTCCCTTTGTCACCAGTTTTGATCTGATCCGGGATGTCGAGGAATATGCCGCCGAACAAACGGGCCTTGCCAAAAAGCCTGAATCGCTCAGCTGGTTCATCGGTTATCTGAAAAGTCTGCGTGAACCGATGGGGCGCGTGCGGATCGATCTGGGCGCGCCGGTGGTCGTTGGCAAAGCCCCCGCCCCTGATGACAAGCTGGCTTTATCAAAGATCGCCTTTGATGCTTCGGTTCAGGCCAATCTGGTGACGCCGCTCACGGTCACCTCGCTTATGTGCATGGTGTTGCTGGGGGCTGCTCCTCGCGGGGCCACCGGAGAGGAACTGGCCACGATTACAACAATGATGACAGAGTGGGCAAAAGCACGCGGTATCAGGATGACCGACGAATTGGCGGCGCATGATCGTGAAGCTTTACGCGCAACGGCAGATACGCTGGTGCAGAGTGGCCTCATCTTGCGCGACGATTATGACGGCATGTCGATTTATACGATTGATCCGTCCAAACATGCGATGGCCAGTTATTATCGCAACACGATCATCCACCATTTCCTTGAAAAAACGATCATCGAACTGGCTTTGTTCAAGGTCGATGAAGCCGACGGCGGCAATTCAGCGGACATTTTCTGGGCGGAGGCAGACCGGTTACGCGATCTGTTCAAATTCGAATTTTTCTATGCCCCGCGTGAACAGTTCCGCCGCGATCTCATTATAGAACTTGAACGAACCGATGGCCAATGGTCCGCGCATCTTGGTGCGGGCGGGGTTCAGATCAAGCGACTGATCCGGCGGTTTCAGCCGCTTGTCGGCCATGCGGCGCTTCTTCCCTTTGTTGAGGCCTATACGATCGTCCTCGACCTTTTGGTGCGCCTGAAGCCGGGTGAAACGCTTGGCGAAAATGAATGTGTCGAACAAGGATTGATCGAGGGCCGCCGCGCCTATTTGTTGCGGCGGATCAGCAGCGAGGCGTCGGTCGGCAAGATCCTCTTTTCAAACGGGTATAGACTGGCCGCACATATGGGACTGACTGAGGAAACGACAATCGAAATTGTCACCCGGCGTAAGGCATTGCTGCGTGAGTTTCGTGCGCTTTCCCGGCGGATGGAGCGGATGCGGATTGAGGTCGTCGCACAGGCTGAACGCATCGCAGAAACGGACACATGAATATGACCCAGCAATTGAGCGCGCAGGATGCGCAATTCCTCTACTTACAAACGGGCAACACGCTCACCCATGTCATGGGGGTCAATATACTTGATCCATCAACCGCGCCGGGGGGCAGGGTTCGTTTCAAGGATATCGTGCGTCATGTTGAAAGCCGGATCGACACGTCGCCGGTCTTCAAAAGGAAATTGTACCGCCTGCCTTTCGACATGGATCACCCCTATTGGATCGAAGATACTCATTTCGAGCTAGAGGCCCATATTTCCCACGCGCGGTTGCCCGAACCCGGTGATTGGCGCCAATTCTGCATTCAAGTCGCGCGGCATTTCAGCCGACCGATGGATATGAGCCGACCACTGTGGGACATTTATGTCGTTGAGGGTCTGGACCGGATCGCCGGAGTAGCGACTGGCAGTTATGCGACGCTGACGCGAATCCACCACGCTGCCATCGACGGTGCGTCTGCTGCCCATATGTTCGTCGCTTTGAGTGATATCAATGCGAACGGCGTTCCTGTCATTGAACCAAAGCCGACCGAGGTGACACTGGGTAGCATTCCAACCCCGGCGGAAATCATCAGCCGTTCGATTTCGGCGAACATCACGTCGCCGGTCAAGTTCATGAACACATTGATGAAACTGTCGCCAGCACTGATGACGGCAGCGCAAAAAAGCCTGGGCGAGACGCGGGACGGTGAACGGAGCGGCGTTCCCAAGACCCGGTTCAATGCGCCAATTTCGACGCATAGAATGTTTGACGCGACCGAATTTGAGCTTGCTGACCTTTCCAAAATCCGCAAACTTATCGACGGGGCAACGATCAACGATGTCGTCCTTGCCATTTGTTCGGGCGCACTCCGGACCTATCTATTGAAGCACAAGGAATTGCCCAAAGAAACGCTGATTGCCGTGGCACCGGTCAATGCCCGGACGCGCAAGGGCGAAGAGGAAATTCCGGGGAATAATATCTCTGCCATGTCGGTCGAACTTGCCACCCATATTGCCGATCCTGTTGCGCGCCTGCGGGCGATCAACGCCTATACACGCGACGCGAAGGAAGCAAAAACCGGTCTGAGCGCGCGTATAATGACCGATCTGACCAAGCATATTCCCGGCGCGACGATGGCGGGTGTGGCACGGATTTTGACCAGCCCGCGCTTTGCCCCGCGTCAGACGAACGTCTTCATTTCCAACGTTCCAGGGCCCCAGTTCCCGCTTTATATGAACGGGGCAAAAATAACGCATCAATATGGGTTGGCACCGCTCGCCAATAATATGGGACTGTTCATCGCCACCCCCAGCTATGATGGCAAGATGAGCTTTTGCGTCACATCCGAACGTCGGATCATGCCCGACATCGGTTTTTTCCGGGACTGTATTGATGGCGCGTTCAAGCAGCTTCTGACCGCCGCTTCGGTGCCGGTAAAACCGGTAAAGAAAAGGGTCGCGGCAAAGAAACGAACCGCCTAGAGACCCTGCAGTTCACTTTCGCACCGGATATATATAGATGATCCTCAACCCCAGTTTGAAGCTTGAAAAGAAAATGGTCGAGGCCCGCAGCTACGCCGAATGGTCGACGCATGCCCATGCCCATGACATTGAAACCGGGATGCAGGGGTGGCGCGAAGCTGATGACAGCGATCATTATGGATACCAGTCGATCCGTCAGCGTCTCGATACGCTCAAGACCCTGCGCAAGAGCCGCGATAACAAAGGTCTTCTCTATACGCTCAATGAAGGCATCCACGGCAATATGGACGGGATGGGCAACGAACGGCTCTACCAAAAGGCAAAATTCGGCACCAAATCACTGATTGAAGCCTATGTGGCGGCGGTCGCGGACGCACTGGACTATCTCGACAGTCCTGCCGTCGCCGACATTGATGACGAGGACAAGCGCGATTTTTTCAACCGCGCACAACATTGCTATGGCCGCTCCGCCCTGATGATGAGCGGATCGGGCACATTTCTGTTTTTCCATATCGGCGTGGTCAAGGCAATGTGGTCAGAAGGGCTGTTGCCAGATATCATTTCAGGTGCCAGCGGTGGTGCGCTGGTTGGCGCATTGGTGTGCACCCGCCGCGATGCCGATCTCGCCCCTTATTTTGATACGGACTGGCTGGCGAACGAAGTCAGCCAAATGGATGACCCGACAGGCAAATCGGGGCGGGTATCGAATGTGCAGGTCCGCGCCCATATCGAAGAACTAATCCCCGATCTGACTTTTCAGGAAGCTTATGAACTGACCGGGCGGCATTTGAATGTATCGGTGGCACCTGCCGAACGGCATCAGAATAGCCGTTTACTCAATGCTATTGCTTCGCCCAATGTGTTTGTTCGCGAGGCCGTTCTTGCATCGTGCGCTGTCCCTGGCGTGTATGAGCCGGTGATCCTGATGGCCAAAGACCATTTGGGAAAACGGGTGCCTTATTTGCCGGATCGCAAGTGGGTCGACGGGTCGGTGACCAATGATTTACCGGCCAAAAGGCTGGCACGGCTCTACGGCGTGAACCATTATATCGTCAGTCAGGCCAATCCGCTGATCACCCCCTTTGCCAGCGACATGAAGCAGAATAATGCGCCGCTGGCGGTGATCCAGCAAGCAACCGTCGCCACATTGAAGGCATGGTTGAACGCCAATATGACCATATTGGCAAAGCCTTTATCCTATTTTCCGATGCTCAACAGCGTTGCCAACATGACGATGCAGATCATCAATCAGGATTATGGCGGCGACATCAATATCGTGCGTCCCCCGCGTTTTTGGTCACCAGCGAAGATTTTGGGTCGCCTTTCCCCCGATGAAATCGAAGATCTGGTCAATACCGGCGAACATTCGACATGGCCCCGGCTTGAAATGATCCGGACCCAAACCCGGATCAGCCAGACGTTATCGCGGATCCTGTTTTCCATTGAACATAGAAAGGCCCTGCCTCTGAAACGGGCGGCCAATGGCTGACCGTGAATCCCTGACGCTGGACCAAAGCGAGCGGGCGCGCGGCGCCCATCTGCATTGGCGGCGCTGGATGCCGGGCGGCGAACCCAAAGCCGTAATCCTGTTGGCGCACGGCTATGCAGAACATATCGGTCGTTACGGGCATGTTGCTGCTTATTTCAACACTCTGGGTTTTGCAGTCTATGCGCTGGACCATTGGGGGCACGGTCAGTCTGATGGCCGACCGGGATATGTCCCACGTTTTTCGGTCTATCTGGACGGTGTCGAAACACTGCTGGCAAAGATCGAGGCCGCCTTTCCGGCCACGCCGCGCATTCTGCTCGGCCATAGTATGGGCGGATTGATCGCGGCGACCCATTTGATCACCCACCAATCCCATTATGCGGCAGCCGCACTGTCCGGCCCCGCCATCTTGCCCGCCGCGCCGCCGTCGCGCCTGATGATCTGGGTCAGCCGTCTGTTATCCAGAATTGCGCCGCGGCTTGGTGTGTTAAAACTTGATATCGACGGGGTCAGCCGCGATCCGGCGGTTGTCGCTGCATATCGCGCTGATCCTCTGGTCTATTCCGGAAAAATGAGTGCGCGGCTTGCCGCTGAAATGTTTGACGCGATGATCGCACTCAGGGCAGGGGCGGATCGGATAACCTTGCCTTTGGCGTTGTTTCACGGTGAACAGGATAGACTTACTGCGCCAGCCGGGTCGCTGTATTTGTTTGATCATGTGCAATCGGGCGACAAGCAGATCAAATTTTATCCCGGCTTGTTCCATGAAATCTTTAATGAGCCAGAACAAGCCGCCGTGCTCGGCGACGTTGGCGAATGGATATCAAAGCAACTCACTCCGAAATCTGTTCAGGAATTTTCATGACACACTATTTTTTCGCGCTTTTGGCGGGCCTCATTCTGCTTGCGATCATCCTCTATGCCTTCTTTCCCCGCTTTTTGTATAATGCCGCGCGCAAGGCAGTGCGACGCAAGGGCGGCATGACGCTGAAATCAGTTGTGGTGGGCGACCTAACCTGGCCGTATCTCGAAGGGGGCAGTGCGACTGGAACCCCTGTCATCCTTGTTCACGGATTTGGCGGGGACAAGGACAATTGGTCGCTCTATGCGCCGTATCTGACGGGCCAATACAGGTTGATTTGTCCTGATCTTCCAGGATTTGGCGAAAATGACCGCAGCGTCGGGCGGGATCACGGCATGACGGCACAGGCGGCGCGGTTGCGTGATTTTATGGATGCACTGGGTATCGACAAATGCCACCTCGGCGGGAACAGTATGGGTGGATATATTGCGCTCCAGTTTGCGCTCGCGCATCCTGAACGGCTATCGTCACTCACCCTGATGAACAATGCGGGCGTGATTGGCCCGAATGAAAGCGAATTGCAGCGGCTTGCCGAAGTCGGGGGCAGTCCTCTCGTTATGCGCACAATCGCAGACGTTGACCGGCTAATGGGTTTTGTCGTCCATAAGCCACGCTTCATTCCAAGGCAGTTTAAGAAACTGGTCTTTCAGGATGCCAAGCCGCACGAGGCATTACTTGACAAAATCTTCTATCAGATTGTTGAGGATGCGCAGGAACGTGGGCTCAATGACCATCTCGACAAGATCGTGACGCCCACCCAGATCATCTGGGGTCGCCATGATCGCTTGATCGATGTCAGTTGTGCCACCGTCCAGCATGATGGCATAGCGAACAGCGAGCTGATCATTTTTGAAGATGTCGGGCATGTGCCGATGATCGAAAAGCCCGCTCTGACAGCAAAACACCACCTCGCTTTCCTTGCAAAGCATTGAGTTTAAGTCCAGTTTCTGGTCAAGAAATTATGCGTTGCGCGGGTTCGGGAGGGGCAAGCGAATGAAGCTACGTGTTGGTTTATTGGGTGGTGGAAGTTGGGGAACGACCGTCGCCTCTGTGGTTTCGCGCAACGCACCGATCACATTATGGGCTCGTGACGCCAATACCGTTGAAGATATTAACACAAATCGCTGCAACAGCCGATACCTTCCCGATATCATACTTCCAGCCGCTTTACGCGCGACGAAAGATATAGCCGAGGCTGTTGCGACTGCGGACGTGCTGGTCATCGGTGTGCCTTCGCACAGTTTTCGCGCGGTGCTGGCCGATGTGCGCAGTCATATCCGCCCGTGGGTGCCGGTTATCAGTTTGACCAAGGGGTTGGAACTGGAATCGGGCAAACGCATGTCGCAGTTGATTGTTGAAATGCTCCCTGGCCACCCAGTCGGCGTGTTGACCGGACCAAATCTTGCGCGCGAAATCATGCAGGGGCAGGCGGCGGCAGCCGTGATTTCGATGGAAGACGAGATCATCGTCAAAGAATTGCAGACCTTGTTTCATTCCGGATTGTTCCGCGTTTATACCAATACTGACCTTATCGGTTGCGAACTGGGGGGTGTTCTCAAAAACATCATTGCGATCGCGGTCGGGATGGGTGACGGCCTAGGCGCGGGCGATAATACGCGTTCAGCCCTGATTACGCGCGGTTTATCTGAAATCATGCGGCTTGGCGTCGCGCTGGGCGGACGGCCAGAAACTTTTTCGGGCCTGACTGGCATGGGCGATCTGATCGCCACCTGCACCAGCCCGCTCAGCCGCAACCGCAGCGTCGGTATCGAACTTGCAAAGGGTCGATCAATTCAGGACATTATTGATTCGATGCTGATGGTCGCTGAAGGTGTCAAAAGCGCGCCGGCGGTGATGGCGCTGGCCAACGCGCACGGTGTGTCAATGCCAATCAGTCAGGATGTGGTTGACGTAATACAAGGTCGCAAGCAAGCGCCGGACGTGTTTCGCGGCCTCATCCGCACGGCCGCTGGCGCAGAGTCTGACGCTGGTTGACCTTTTGGACTCGGTCAAAAACCTGCCCTGACTGTTATGCGCAGTTCTCGTCCCGCAAGCGGGGCATAATCCTTCAGGACACTGGCGTGACGCCGCGCGGTCACATCGAAAAGATTGTTGGCGGAGAGTGTGATGCTTGTCGCGTTGTCTGCACCGAACGGTTTGAAACCGATGCTGGCATTGACCATTGTATAGCCATTGGTCGCCGATTCAAATGCAGCGATGCGGTTCTGGCCGTTAACCCATTCCACTTCAATGCGGCCATTACTGGTGTCGGACTGTGCTTCCAAACCACCAAGGAGGCGCAACGCCGGGATGCGCGGAATGTTGCCGCCGCTCTTGATCTTGGCACGGGTGAAATCGCCAATGACGTCGGCGTTGATGACATAGCTTCCGAATTGGGCAAGCCGGGCCGATGCTTCAAATTCTGCCCCGTAATGAAGCGCGCTGGCTTGCGAGAATTGAAACACAGGCAGGTCGTCCGCCACCGCCCCGGTCGCCATTTCAAAAATGAAGTCTGTGAACCAGCTATGATAGAGCGATGCGGAGAAGTTATAACCATCGCCTTTGCCGCGCAACGTGGCCTCGACGCCGGTTGATTTCTCCTTGGCAAAGGTTGGATCGCCAATCTCAAACGCCTGCGTTCCTGCATGCGGGCCGTTTGCAAATAGCTCCTCTGCCGATGGTGCGCGCTGGGTGTAGGAACCGTTCAGGCCAATTCTCCAACCTGAGGCCACCTCAACACTGCCGCCGAACGAAGCTGACATCGCCGTAAACGTCTGCCGCAAGTCGGGGTTGCCCAGGTTAACGTCCGCATTGGCAGACAGGATCGAGCGTTCGATACGTCCGCCCGCTTCAGCGCGCACAAAGCCCAAGTCAAAGCTCTGGAGCGTGAACAAGCCAAATTGCTGCGCCTCGCTTTTGGGGAGGAATTTTTCGTCGCCGACGATGTTCAAATTGCGCAAGAAAAACTGCCCGCCAATTGCCCCGCGCCAGCCACCACGCACGCGCTGAACCAGTTCGAGCCGACCTTCCCAACCGTCATTGGTAAAGGTGGTCGCGATCGCGCCGCTGTCCTCCACTTCGTTATGTGCATAGTCGGCATAACCACCGCGAAACTTGATCGCTTCGATGAAGCCACTTGCGGGTTTCACTTCGGCGCGCACATCGACGCGCGTTTGTTTGACGTCGAGGCGGACCTCTTCTGCACCAACCGCAGGGTCGACTGAATAGCGCACCGGAACGCCGTAAAGACTATCATAGCGGCTCACCGAAAAACCCATATTACCGTTTTCTGTGATTAGCGCCGCACCGCCCGCCACTTCCCACGTCCGGGCGGCGCTGTTGGGAAGTTTGCCCTTCAAATCGGCGAGATCGGCAATATCCGGATCGCCACTGGCAAGAGCGGCCGAGCGCAAGGCAGGCGTCAGGATGAAGCCGCCGGTGCGAAGATTACCTGTCTTTGTATATGTGGCGTCAACATGGACAACGAACTTGTCACCAAGTGGCACGTCAATACGTGTTCCACCCGAACGTTCGCTTGACGCGCTTCCATATGTCCCGGCGCCATCGACATGGATGCCCTCTTTGGGCACCGAACGCGGGATGCGGCTGTCAATAACATTCACTACCCCGCCAATGGCCGACGATCCAAACTGCAATGCTGCTGGACCACGCAGCACTTCTATGCGGTCGGCGGTGAGCGGGTTGATGACAACGGCGTGATCGACGCTGGTGTTGGAAACGTCAAAGCTGCCGATCCCGTCTGCCAATACCCGGACACGTTCCCCCTGAAATCCGCGCAGAACCGGCCGTGAGGCATTGGGACCGAACGATGTTGCCGACACACCGGCCTGACGTGACAGCGTTTCGCCGATTGTCGCGCGCAGCTCACGGGTCAGGTCTTCTGCGCTTAACACCGATGTGCCAGACAGAATGTCCGTCCGGTCGCGCGCGTAAATCCCGGTCACGACGATTTCTGAACCGAGATTGTCATGGTCACCATGTTCAGTGCCGCGCGTTTCTTGTGCCGTGGCCGCTGCGGAAACAGAAAGTGCAGCGGCGGCGATTGAAAAAAATATACGCAAGGAAGGGCTCCGGATATTGATTGAAGTGCGGATGTAGATGAAATGTTATAATATAACAAGTGATTTTGAAATTGCGGCCGCTACCTGCTTGTAGCCACTAGCTCAATATGAGAATTGCCGCAGTCAATTCGGGCTTGCAACTGCTGCCAAATGCGCAATGGCTTCGGCCTCTCCGATGACTTCAGCATATTTGGCCTGAAGATCGAACAAGCTGGCTTCGTGCGGGGCTTCGTGGCGATCGCCACAAGCGTCGCGGACTACGAACGGTAAAAACCCGTGCTGGCACGCGTCAAGCGCGGTTGCCCGGACGCAGCCTGATGTCGACAAGCCTGAAATAAGCAATGTATCAACGCCCATTGCAGTTAGTGTGGCCGAGAGATGCGTGCCGAAAAAGGCTGATGCATATTGTTTGGAAATGACCAGTTCGCCGTCGATTGGCGACAGGCTAGGTGGAAAAGCCCCGAGCGACGATCCGGTTTCAAACAATTTGAGTGCTGGCACTTTGCGGAAAAAAATACCGCCATCCTTGCCGCCCGGCGTATAGACAACATTGGTGAAAATGACAGGAATGTGCGCCGCGCGCGCCGCTGCGAGCAGCCGTATGTTGCTGGCAAGGGCAGCTTCCACCCCGGCATAGAGTGGTGAGCCTTTTTCCAGATAGGCCATGACAAAATCGATGATCAGCAAGGCCGGGCTGCGGCCGAACGGTAAATGGCCATCGAACGCACCAGCATAATTTTCAGATAGATCGGTTCGTTCGTTTGGCATCAATTTTCCTTGTCTCTGTTCGCGCAAATCAATCCGTGGTCATGTTAGAGCAAGTGGGCCCGTTCGGCCCAATGCGCGTGGGTGCCACTTGATATTTTGTGCGGCAATGCGATCCGGCAAACTGGGCCTGCATCAAAATGTTTGCAATCGATCAAAATACATTCCGATGTGCCGCGATTTTCATCGGTGATGAAACTGACGAGATAACCGTCATCTTCGTCGACGGCACTGGTGCGCGGTGCAAATGGGGCCTCGCTGGCGAAGCGCCCTTCGGCGAGCGGCAAATGCCACGATTGGCCGGTATCTAGATCATGTTTGACAAACCCGTTGAACAGGAACCAGCCGGGTTTTGCAGTGCTGCTATAGACATAGCGGTGGCGCTGGCCTGCGCGGCGCTGATTGATCGTTCCGAATTCAAGGATGCGATCATCAAGCCGTTCTTCGCGGGTCGTTCCGTCGGCCAGATTGAACCGCCAGCGGTGGAGTTTCGGCTTGAAACTATGTTCGTCGACATAGGCCATCATATGGCCATATCCGTCCGCATTCTCGATCGGCCGGGGCATCGGGTCTTCTTGAAAATAGGCATCCATCACCACATCATCGCGGTCTTCATAGGCGTTGAGGAAATGCAGGATATAGGTCGGCTCCGCTTCAAACCAACGGATCGCCTGCGGATCGCCACGGCGCGGGATGAGGCCAAAGCGCGACGGCAATCCGTCATGCATCCGGGCTGCGTGGATATCGCGTTTTAACAATTCCGCATCCCAGAACAGCGGTAAATCATTGATGATTGCCCAGTTTTCCGAATAGATCATGTCATGCGGCAAACGCGGCCCGGCAATGGGAACCGGGATATAGGTTGTCAGCTCTCCAGCCCGGTCAACGACGCCGTAATGCATGTAAGGCACATATTTTGAATAGTTGAAAAACATCAACTCGCCGGTCCGGTCATCGACCTTGGGATGGGCGGAAATCCCGTCGAGCGGCACCCAGGGTGCCGGGCCTTCCTGCGCTAAGGTTTCGGGATCAAGAATATAGGCTTCTCCGCACTGGTAGAAGGTCGAAATTGCCTTGCCCGCGTGGACGATGATGTCGGTGCTCGAACTGTCCTTCAGCCTTCCGTGGGCACCAAATCCGGGCCGAACAGACACGCCCGGTCCGTCCATCAATCCGCCCCACAGCGAACGCCCAGCCTCTTGTTCGGCGTCAAAACACCGGGTCAGGACAAACCGGTTGCGATAGGATGCGGTGCCGTTTTGGAAATTTATCTGGTGGATCATCCCGTCGCCGTCGAACGGGTGGTAACGGCCGAGCGGATCGTGAATCTGGTTTTCGGTGTTGCGCAGATAAATGCCGTCGATGTCATGTGGGATTGCGCCTTCGATCACGTCAAGTTCGGTTGCAGTCACCTGTTCAAGTTGCGGTGTCCATGCCCCGTTCAAATAGGGATGATTGCTTGGCTGCAACGAGGATCGAATGGGGGGAAGGCGGTCAACAATCATAAGTCTTTCCTTTGTGCGCCTTGCACGTCCTGACCCTAGGACGGGATCCGTAAAACCGCGATCTTTTTCGCTTTCAGCATTTCCTGAACGCTGTTGGCACCCGCCAAATGACCCGCACCCACGGCAATCATGATCGTTCCCGGCTGTTCAAGCCGTTTTTCGATCCAGTCGGCCCAATTGGCATTCCGGTCAGTCAGGAGTGTCTTGGTCAGTTCGGGCGTCATCATCAGGCTTTTGTTGAGCAATTCGGCCAAGGCGTCAGGATCACCTTTCACCCAGCTGGCAACCATCATGTCGAGCATTTCCGCAGACTTGGGCAATTCAGCGACGGTGGCGTTGAGAAAAGCGATTTGCATCGGTTCTGGCATCGTATCGAATAGCCCCAGCTGGAATTCCATCGATTCCAATTCGCCTACCTTCTTGCCGTCTTTCTTGGCGGCGGTGGCGATCTGCTTTTCAACGCCGCTGTCGCCAGAATAGCCTGCTTTTTGGATTGAAATCATGCTCAGGACGGTCGATGCAAACCAGGGTTCCATCTTTTCTAAGGCGGCGACGGGCACACCCAATTCTGCCAGAACCTTGGCATAGGCCGCACTATCAGCTTGGTTCAGCTTAGCCGATAGCGCGGGGCCATCCGGGTCGATCGCCTTGGCCATTACCAGCGATTGCGCCACCTGCGGATCAGGCTCCACCATTTCCAGCACGATTTCGGACGATGCGTCATAGGCCGCCTTCACACCACCGTCGAACCATGTGATCCCGGGCTTCAGCAAATGAACCGTGCCGAACAGGTAGATGGTCGTGTCGGCATCCTTCACCACCCACAAGGCTGGGTCGGCTTGCACGGGTGTTGGTTGTGGGGCGGGTTCGGCGGCACGAAGCGTCGACGACAACAGGGTTACGGCCAGCAGGGTCTTGATCATCTTACGCACAGTTTCACTCCGTATAATATCAATGATTTATGTGTATTTCTTGAAAAGATAGATCAATCCAGAAAGCCCAAACAAACTCAAAAACATGGCAAGATGCGATGGCTCTGGTAGGAAGGCTCCACGCCACAACAGATACCAGAACATATATACATACATCACGATCCCGCTGGCTATCGCTTGCCCGTACATGAACCCATAGAGTTCATGCTCGTCATAGGCCCCGGCCATGAAGCGCCCGGTCAGCGCGAGCGTGGACAGCAATGTAATGCACAACCCAATGGCAAGTGCCGGGGCAATCGGGCCGGCAAGGAAGCTCAGCGGATAATCGCCCGCCAACACCAGCCCGATAGCGCACACCGCCCCGGCAATCAGGATTGGTCGTTGAAAATCGCGCCACAATTTGCGGGTTGATTTGTGGTCGGTCGTCTTCGTGTTTTCAACAGCCATGATCTTTTCCTTCACACATATCTTTTCCACAGCCAGACGAGGGCGTTCACGACCATGCTGACAAGGAATATCACGCCGATATCGACCGGTGGGGTCAATCCGCCGCGCCCCAAAAGCCACCAAGTCGGGGTCAGGACAACAAAAATATACCAGCCCATTGTGCAGGCCCATAAATAGGCGTGCTGGTCTTGTTCATCGGCGTAGTGGTGATAGAAAAGGCACCCAATCGGCAATCCCAAGCCCCAAAGCGCCGCGATAACAAGCGCCAGATTGCGCGGCAGGGCTGCATTGGAATATAGCATGGCGGTCGGGTCTTTGCTGTCGAGCATGCCTGTGAAAGCCATTGCAAAACCAATAATGCCTCCCAACACGGCACAAGCGGCAAGCGTGCCCCAATATTTGCGTTCACGCGGCGACATTTTCGGCGCTCTGCGGGGGGCGTCGTCCTCAACCATGTGGGCCTCCTGAAAACTGGTCATCAAAAATATCTTCGATCCGCATGTCGAACAGACGGGCGATCCGAAAGACGAGGGGAAGTGACGGGTCATATTTTCCGGTTTCGATCGCGTTGACCGCTTGGCGCGACACATCCAGCCTGTCGGCCAGATCGGCCTGGCTCCAGTCGCGTTCGGCGCGTAAAACTTTCAGGCGGTTTTTCATGCTGGCTCTTGGTCATTAGAGCCTGACAAAATGTCAGGTCTCCATGACTAAATGGCAGTGATTCGCCCAAATGTCAAGCAACCATTACTTTATGTAAGGTGATAATGACTTTATTGGATGCGTTCGGTTGAAAAGCCTTGCATTTTCAACATATTCTGGACCGAGTCGACACCCGACAAATGCCCGGCCCCAACCGCAAACAGGACCACACCGGGGCGTTCAAGCCGCGTTTCAAGCCAGCCCGTCCACGCCAGATTCCGTTTGCGCAGCAAGATATCATAAAGCCCCGCACCCAGATCGGCCTCGGTAAATTCCTTGGCAAGTCGTTCAACATCGCCTGTTGCCCAGGCATGGTTGCTGGCATCCTGATCAACTTTTACATCAACAATGTCGGTCAATGCTTCTTCCAGCATCCGCACCTGTTCTCCTTCGGGCAGTGCGTTCAACTGACCCAGAATCGCATTGCCGTCCTCAACGGCACCAATCGGCTTTTTCGCGGCGTGGAATGCCTTTTCCAACGCGCCTTCAACGCCGAAACCTTTCACCTGACCGTCGACCCCCATGTCGGCAATTACCAAAGTGAATGTCGCCATCCACGTTGGCATCTTATCAAAAAAGGCGGACGGAAAGGGCGTTTGGGCAATGGCGGCGCGCAAGGCCGGGTGCTTCGAGCTGGCGATCCGCATGGCAAGCGGCGGGCGTTTGTCCTTAGGGTTGGAAATGGCGTTGATCGCCGCCGCCGCCGCTTTGTCCCCCGCTGGCGTGTTGACGGATTCAAGCACCAGTTCGTCTGCCGATTTGATAATGTTTTTGAACGCGGGCGTCTGCCAGCGAAAACCCTTGGGCAGGGCGTGGGTCGTCCCGAACAGATAAATGGTCGTGTCGCTGTCGGCCAGTTTCCAGATTGCGGGCTTTGGCGTGTAATTCTGGACCGCCGTTTTGGGCGCATCGCCCGCGCACAACAGCGCCGGGTACAGAAGTGAACATGTCACGATCAAAGCGCAGATAGAGCGCAGTTTGCTTCTCCCCTCCAGTGCGGCAGCCGCTTTTGCAGCTATCCGAGGCGGCGATGCTGCGCCAAAGCGTCGCGCACGTCAATTCCTCGTGCGTCTTGCCTTGACCGGCCAGCGTCCATCGGCCAAAGGCCAGCCAATTGTTGCAGTTGCGAAGGGCCGAAATGGGGGACCAAAAGCCTCTCAGTTTTCAAAAACTCATCCTGACGCTCCATGATTATTGGGGCGATCAGGGTTGCGTGATTTTGCAACCTTATGACATGGAAATGGGGGCGGGGACGTTCCATACCGCGACGACACTCCGCGCGCTTGGCCCCGATCCTTGGAACGCCGCCTTTGTGCAGCCTTGTCGTCGGCCCACGGATGGCCGTTACGGCGAAAACCCCAACCGGCTTGGTGCCTATTATCAATATCAGGTGATCCTGAAGCCTTCGCCGCCTGATTTACAAGCGCTTTATCTGGGCAGCCTCGCGGCGATTGGCATTGATCCGCTGCTCCATGATATCCGCTTTGTTGAGGATGATTGGGAATCTCCGACACTTGGCGCATGGGGGCTGGGCTGGGAAGTCTGGTGTGACGGGATGGAGGTGACGCAGTTCACTTACTTCCAGCAAATGGGTGGGTTTGATTGTAAACCTGTGGCGGGGGAACTGACCTACGGGCTGGAACGGTTGGCGATGTATATCCAGAACAAGGATAGCATTTTTGATCTCGCCTATAATGATGCGGGCGTGACCTACGGCGATGTGTTCCTTGAGAATGAGCGGGAGATGAGCGCCTATCATTTTGAAGTCGCCGATACGGACATGCTGTTCGATGCCTTCAAGAAGGCGACCGGTGAGTGCGAAAATTGCCTTGAGAAGGGGCTCCCCATTCCGGCCTATGAACAGGCGATCAAGGCCAGCCACATTTTCAACATGCTTCAGGCGCGCGGCGTGATTTCGGTCCAGGAACGCGCGAGCTATATGGGCCGCGTCCGCGATCTGGCGAAGGGATCGTGTCAGGCGTGGATGGACAAGAATAGCCCTGACTGGAACAGTCGATACCCGGATTGGCGTGCCGCGTGAGCGATTTCCTCCTCGAACTCCGTAGCGAAGAAATCCCCGCGCGAATGCAGGATAAGGCGCGCGATGATTTGACGCGATTGTTCATAGCGGAACTGGATAAAGCAGGATTGAAGGCGTCGGCGATTGAGACATATGCGACACCGCGTCGGTTGGCGCTGATCGCGCGCGGGCTTCCGTATGAAACTCCGGCACTTAACGAAGAGGCTAAGGGGCCTAAAACCTCGGCACCACCACAAGCGTTGGAGGGGTTCTTGCGCAAAACAGGCCTGACGCAGGACCAGTTGGTTGACCGCGACGGCATCTATTTTGCTGTGATCGAAAAACCCGGTCAGGCGACAGCAGATGTTCTCGCCGAATCCATCCCGGCGATTATTCGCGCCTTTCCTTGGCCCAAATCCATGCGCTGGGGGGATGCGTCTGCGTCCACCGAAAGCCTGCGCTGGGTGCGGCCGTTGCATGGCATCGTGGCGCTGCTTGGTGACGATGTGGTGCCGTGTGAGGTTGACGGGATCGTCAGTGGTGCCACGACAATGGGGCATCGGTTCCACCATTCGGGCGCGGTGACGATTGGCAATGCAGGCGATTATGAAACGAAACTCCGCGCCTGTCATGTAATCGTTGATCAGGAGGAGCGTCGCGCAATTATCCGGGCGGGGGCCGCCAAAGTTGCGACGGATGCGGGGCTGGTGCTTGTTCCCGATGACGGCTTGGTAAACGAAAACGCGGGCCTCACCGAATGGCCAGTGCCGATGCTCGGGCGTTTTGATCCGGCGTTCTTGGCGGTGCCAAAAGAAGTCATCCAGCTGACCGCGAGGGTGAACCAGAAATACTTCGTGTGTCACGATAGCGCGGGCAAGCTGGCCAATGCGTTCGTCTGCACGGCCAACATCGCCGCGCATGACGGTGGTGCTGCGATTGTGGCAGGCAATGAAAAGGTGCTGGCTGCGCGCCTCTCCGATGCCAAATTCTTCTGGGAACAGGATTTGAAGGTTCGCCTTGAGGATCAGGCGAAGAAGCTTTCGAATATCGTGTTCCATGAGAAATTGGGCACCGTCGCGGACAAGGTTGATCGGGTGGCGAAGCTGGCCCGGTGGCTGGTTGAGAGCGGCGTTGTCACTTCCACCGTTCATCCTGAGCGAAGTCGAAGGACTAGTTCGAGCGAAGCCGAGAACCTCTTTACTTTGCGCCCAGCAGACCTCGACTTCGCTCGGCCTAGTCCCTCGACTTCGCTCGGGAATGCGGAACTGGCAGACCAAGCCGAACGCGCGGCGCGGTTGTGCAAGGCCGATCTCGTCACCGGGATGGTCGGAGAATTTCCTGAGCTTCAGGGTGTGATGGGCGGCTACTACGCCCGCGCGCAGGGCGAGGACGACGCGGTCGCCGACGCGGTGCGCGATCATTACAAGCCGGTCGGGCAGGGGGATGATGTGCCGACCGCGCCCGTGACGGTGGCGGTGAGTTTGGCGGATAAGCTGGATACGATTGCCTGCTTTTTCGCAATTGCTGAAATGCCGACTGGTTCACGAGATCCGTTTGCTCTCCGTCGCGCGGTGCTCGGCGCCAACTCGCTTTCGAAGATCAATAATTTAAGGTTCAGCCTTGGGCAGGCATTTGATCTTGTAACATCTGACAACGAGCCGGTTCGTCTAAGCATTTGGGCCGCCCTCTCGATAGACGCACTTATCAAGGTTGAACAAATCAATGACATGCCTAGTGATGGGCATCTGAAGTTGCAGATTTACCAAGAGCTTCAGCGGAGGCGGTCGGCGTTTCTTGTCATATTCGCCGACCGCCTCAAAGGCACGTGAGAGCTGCAGCACCGAAAGGCAGGCCCGCACCGCGTCGCCCCCTTTGCCGGCGCGCACGCCCGTTGCGCGAGCCATAGCCTGCGCCTCCGTGTCGACAGTGAGGATCGCGTTGCCGAGTGGGACGCACGCTTGGGTCGCGATCTCCATCAACCAATGGTTTGCGTTGTTGCAGACGATATCATAATGCGCAGTCTCGCCGCGGATGACGCAGCCCAGAACGACGACGCCGTCATAGTGGGCGTCTTTGTCCTCGTTGGACATTAGTCCGGCACCGACGGCTTGCGCAAAGGCCTGCGGAATTTCGAGCGCGCCTGGAACGGTAACCTTGTCAAAGGTCGCGCCTGACGCGGCCAGCTCTGCCAGCGCGCCCTCAAGCAACGCGTCCGCCACCGCAGAATAGTAGCGCGACTCGATGATCAAGACGTGCGCCTTGATCTCAACTGTTGTCTGCGCCGCGCGCGGAG
>JANNWX010000164.1:0-5664 GCA_031409315.1 Sphingomonadales bacterium
GGCGGTATGTTCGCCACCCATCCCCCGACACTCGATCGGATGACCGACCTGAAGGCATTGGCCGCCAAACAGGCCGTTACTGGCACGCCCACGCTCAATCGTGACGCTTATCGCACATCACTCGCCGCCTATTGGCCGTTGTTCATTGACGATCAGATAAAATTGAATGATTTTGGCGCGACAGACTTCCTCATTTCTAATCTGGCCAGTGAAGGCTGGACTGCGGAACTCTATTATGCCCGCGGGGAATTGTACCGCAGTCTCGGCACCGCAGATGATATCAATCAGGCGATTGGATTTTACCGCTTGGCGGTTGCGGCGCCAGGTGTGCCGGTGGAGGCGTGGCGCGGCCTTGGCCTATCGTTGTTGCGCGGTGGGCAGGCGTCTGAAGGGCAGGCTGCTCTCAAAGAATATCTGGCGAAAAATCCACGCGCTTTGGACAGGGCAATGATGTCGATGTTGGCTGGAGTTTGAAGATGCAAAAGAAAATCCTGATTCTGGTTATTATCGCAATGACCATGGCGACAACACCTGCAATGTCGGGGTATAAGCTGATGCCGGCCGGTAAGCCCGTTCTGGTTGCAAAGTCCGGCATGTCTGTCACGCCGGGTCAGCCTTGGAATCGGTTGGGTGCACGCGTCGGGCGCAATGCCGAAAGCTGGACGCTTGACGGCTTAACGCTCAATGACATGACGTTTTATGGCGGCATAGCCAACGACACGACATTATTTCGTGAAGTCGACAAGAAGAATGCACCCTTGCCGCGTTTTTCATCGACAATGCTGATTCCTGATGTCGTTCAGCTTTTTGAGGCGAGTTACCGTGTAGCGAACGGAACGTCGCTTATGTCCATCGATTCGATTGAACCTGCGCCGTTCGCAGGCAAATCCGGCTTCAGGTTCACCTATAATTTCACCCTGCAGAACGAAGAGGTGAAAAGGTTGGGCGAGGCGCGCGGGGCCATCGTCGATGGTCGGTTATTCATGATGACTTTTGAAGCCCCGATCATCCATTATTTTGCCAATGATGTTGGCGCTTTCCGCGCGATTGCCGACAGTGCCGTGATTGGAGTAATCCCAAAGAAATAGCTCTGCTTGATGCGACCCTTGCCCTTGCGCGCATCCCTGTTATAGAGCCGCGCGACCATCGGTCGGCTTTGCGGGCGTGGCGAAATTGGTAGACGCACCAGATTTAGGTTCTGGCATCGAGAGATGTGGGGGTTCGAGTCCCTTCGCCCGCACCAAATTTGCTGCCTGTGGGGGCGGTCCGCCGTTTATCAAATATTTAAAGGTTGGTTGACTGAAATGCAAACTGTCGAGACGTTGAACGAAGGCCTGAAGCGCGCCTACACCCTGACCATCAAGGCAAAGGATATTGCCGCCCGCGTCGACAAGGAAGTGGCCACGATGGCACCGCAAGTGCGGATGCCCGGTTTTCGCCCTGGCAAAGTGCCCGCAAACCTTGTCAAGAAGATGCACGGAGAGGCACTACACAGCGATGCACTCAACAATTCGGTGCAGGAAGCAGTCCAAAAACTGATCGGCAAAGAAAAACTGCGCCCGGCAATGTCGCCAGCCGTTGAACTGTCAGAAGGCTATGAAAACGGTAAGGATGCCGAAGTCAAAGTCGCACTGGAAGTTTTGCCGGTCGTGCCAAAACCGCAAATTGACGGATTGAAGCTTGAACGCCTTGTGGTCGCTGCCAGTGACGGGGCTGTTGATGAACAGCTCAACCGGCTCGCCACCCAACAGAAGGGCTTTGACGACGCGCCCAAGGCCCATAAGGCGCGCACCGGCGATCTCGTCATGCTCGACTATCTAGGCAAAGTGGGCGGCGAAGCTTTTGATGGCGGCAAGGGTGAAAATATCGCCATTGAAATCGGTTCGGGGCGCTTGATTCCGGGATTTGAAGATCAATTGATTGGATTGAAGGCCAACGACGAAAAAGTCATCAAAGTCACGTTTCCCGACGATTACACGGTTGATTATCTAAAAGGGAAACCAGCGACATTCGATCTGGTGATCAACGAAGTGCGCATGCCCAAGGAAGCCAGCGTTGATGAAGATTTTGCCAAGTCGCTCGGTCTGGAAAGTCTGGAACAATTGCGCGGGCTTTTGAAAGGCCAGATTGAACAGGAACATGAAGGACTGACCCGCACCCATATGAAGCGCCGGTTGCTCGATCAACTTGCCGCAGCGCATGATTTTGATGTGCCGCCGTCGATGGTTGAAGCCGAATTCAACCAGATATGGGCGCAGCTTGAGCATGAAGCCGGTCAAGAATCCGACCCGAAGGCGGCGCGTGAAGAAATGGAAGGCGATCGCGCTGAATATCGTGACATTGCTGTGCGCCGGGTGCGTTTGGGCCTATTATTGTCAGAAATCGGCCAAGCCAACGGCGTTGAAATCACGACCCAAGAAATGAACCGTCTTATTTCGCAAGCAGCCCAGCAATATGACGCCAAGGACCGCGAGCGTTTCGTTCAATATGTCCAGCAGGATGCAATGGCTGCGGCCCAAATTCGCGCGCCGCTTTATGAGGATAAAGTCGTTGATTTCCTGTTCGCAAAGGCTGAAATTTCGGATCGTACTGTGACGCGAGACGAACTCGAAGCCGCGATAGAGGCTGATGAAGACGGCCATGTCCACGGTCCGGGTTGTGGTCATGATCACGGGCAAGATAAGCCGAAAGCCAAGAAGGTGCCTGCTAAAAAGGTCGCGACCAAAAAGGAAGCTGCGCCTAAGGCCGCAAAGACCGAAAAACCTGCCGCTAAAAAGGCGGCGCCAAAGGCAGAAGTTGTTGCTGAAAAGGCATCGTCCAAGAAGGTTGCGACCAAAAAAGCGAAATAATCCTCTTTCCCCTTCGGGGGTGAGAATTTGTTAATCGAAATTTACCATCTTTCGCGCTAGGCAGTCGCCATGACCACCAAGCCCCGCATAGCAATTCTGTTGCCCTGCTATAATGAAGCAGCGGCCATTGTGCAGACCATTATCGATTTTCGCGCCGCGCTGCCCGATGCGGTGATCTATGTGTATGACAATAACAGCAGTGATGACACTATGGCCTTGTCGCGCGCGGCAGGTGCTGTGGTACGGTCGGAAAAAATGCAAGGTAAGGGCAATGTCGTGCGGCGGATGTTCGCCGACGTTGAAGCCGACATATATGTGATGGCGGACGGCGACGCGACTTATGAGGCGGCGGCGGCCCCCGAACTTGTTCAACTGTTGATTGATGACAATCTCGACATGGTGGTCGGAGCCCGAAAATCCGAGGTAGAGGCGGCTTATCGGCGCGGCCACCGGCTCGGAAACAAGCTGCTCACGGGGATGCTCGCGCGGATATTCGGGCGTAGTTTTACTGATATATTATCGGGTTACCGGATATTTTCGAGACGATTTGTAAAGAGTTTTCCGGTGCTGTCATCGGGTTTCGAGATTGAAACCGAAATCAGTGTTCATGCTCTCGAATTGCGGATGCCGGTGGCAGAGCGTGTCACGGCCTATGCCGCGCGGCCCGAAGGGTCGGAGTCCAAACTCAATACCTACCGCGATGGTTGGCGGATATTGAACACGATCCTCGCACTGTTCCGGATCGAGCGTCCCCGCACTTATTTCGGTTTGGTGAGCGGCGCTCTTGCCATATTCGCACTCATTCTCGCCGCCCCTTTGGTCATGACCTACTTGGATACAGGGCTCGTTCCCCGCTTCCCTACGGCAATTCTTGCAACAGGCCTCATGATTCTTGCCGCGCTCAGCGCGATTGCTGGGCTGATCCTAGACACGGTCGTGCGTGGTCGCCTTGAAGTGCGGCGCCTGTCCTATCTGTCCTATCCTGCACCTGGCGCGCAGGGTTAGAACTTCACATCACCAATTTTGGTGATGACCTTGCCCAATATGCCATATTCTTTGGCTTCGTCTGTGGTCATCCAATAGTCGCGTTCAATATCTTCGCGCACGCGCTTGATCGGTTGGCCGGTGCATTTTGAGATCACCTGCGCAAGGCGCTCACGCATTTTGACAATTTCCTGGGCTTGGATGGCAATATCACCTGCGCGCCCCTGCGCTCCGCCCGAAGGCTGATGGATCAGGAAGCGGGTATTGGGGAGGCAATACCGCTGTTCCTTGGGCGCGCCGAGAAAAATATGGGTACCAGCACTTGCAACCCATCCAGTGCCGATGACAGCAACCGGAGAGTCGATAAACTCGATCAGATCGTGGATCGTGTCGCCGGATTCAACATGGCCACCGGGCGAATTGATCAGGATTTTGATCGGATCATGGCTCAAATGGTCAAGATACAAAAGTTGAGCAGAAACCAACTGCGCCAGTTTCTGGTCAATCCCGCCAAAAATGAGAACGGTTCGCGCTTCAAGAAATTTTGCCATCATCACGCCATTGGTGCCGGGTCGGTCGTCATCTTCGTCGTCGCTGCGAAAGGTCGGAATTGCCCAAGCTGTCATGATGTAAGCCTTATCTGTTTCGTTTGATGTTTTGGGCTTATCGGGCGCGCTACGCCAACGCAAGCGGCGCATCTTAATGATGATCATCGCGTATTGGGGGTTGAACCTTTCTTGCCAACACCAGATATAGGCGGGTGAAAGAAACGAAGGATAATCGATGCACCCCATTCACGACGCTCTTGTTCCCATCGTCATAGAACAATCCAATCGCGGAGAGCGTAGCTTTGACATTTATTCGCGGCTGTTGCGCGAACGGATCATTTTCATCACAGGCGGCGTGGAAGACAATATGGCGTCGGTGATCACGGCCCAGTTGCTGTTCCTCGAATCCGAAAACCCCAAAAAAGATATCTGGATGTATATAAATTCGCCCGGAGGCGTGGTCACCGCGGGCATGGCGATCCATGATACGATGCAATATATCCGCCCAAAAGTGGGCACTGTCTGCATCGGGCAGGCAGCATCAATGGGAAGTTTCCTTTTGGCGTCGGGCGAACCGGGGATGCGCGTCGCGCTCACCAATGCACGGGTGATGATCCACCAGCCATCGGGCGGGGCGCAGGGCCAAGCATCGGACATCGCGCTACAAGCACAAGAGATACTTCGTATCCGCGCCAGCATGAACAGTCTTTATGCCAAATATACCGGCAAAGAATTGGCGGTGATTGAAAAAGCGATGGAACGCGACAATTTCATGACCGCCGATGAAGCCAAGACTTTCGGCCTGATCGACGAGGTTTTTGATAAGCGCCCCGCAGTTGCCGAAGACGGATCATCCGCGTAAGGGGAAAAATTAAGCGATTGCTGCTAGGAAATATAGCGGTAACATGTTCGCATCACGGCGCAGGAATGTTTGAATGACGAAGCTCAGCGGCAGCGACACGAAAAGCACGCTATATTGCTCATTCTGCGGGAAATCGCAGCATGAAGTGCGCAAACTCATCGCCGGACCAACGGTGTTCATCTGCGATGAATGCGTTGATCTGTGCAACGACATCATCCGCGAAGAAACCAAAACCACTTTGGTCAGCAAGAAAGCTGGCGGTGTACCGACTCCGCAGGAAATCTGCGATGTGCTTGATGATTATGTGATTGGACATAAGCGCGCGAAACGGGTGCTTTCGGTCGCGGTGCACAATCATTACTAGCGGCTAAACCACGGGCAGAAGGGCGCCGATGTTGAGCTTGCCAAGTCGAACATTCTG
>JANNWX010000165.1:0-7602 GCA_031409315.1 Sphingomonadales bacterium
GTAATATGGTCAGCAAGTGGCGACAGGCCGTCGGGATATTTACCGGCATCGGGCCACCAGTCCCCAAGCGAACTTGTATCGTCCTGCCGTCCGGAAAACCAGCCGTCGTCGAGAACAAAGCGTTCAATACCTATGTCGGCCGCCGCCGATGCCATGTCTTTGAGGGAATGGAGGTCATGTTTGAAATACAGGCCTTCCCATGTGTTGAGATGGACCGGGCGAGGGCGCATCGCCCCGCCGGGCCAATCAAGCCGCGCCCGGATTGCGGCATGGAAATTCTGTGCAACCCCGCTTTCACCGCCACGTGAACAGGTAGCCAACACCTCGGGCGTTTCGATACTTTCGCCCGCCTCCAGAATGATTTCGCCCGGTGCCAGCCATTCCCCCATTTGCCATTGATAGCGGCCGTCGTCGAGCCATTCGACCGTCTGTACATGATTGCCTGACCAAGCGAGCTGAGCCGCATAAGTCGCGGAGTGAGCGAAAATAACTGCGCCCGGAAAACAATCGTGTGACGTGATGCCGCGCCGGTTCTCGCGCCGCCATATGGATCGTGACAACCGGTCCTCGACAGGCTGAAATTCGCTATTATGCCGCCCTGAATAGGACCGAATCATTTGTGCATCGGGCGGCAGCGGGATGGTCGCCGCGGCCAGCCACTGGATGTCGATCGCGGTGTCGCCGGTGTTGCTCAACCGTGTCGTTATGGACAACGTATCACTGGCCGGATCAAGCGTGAGGCAAATCAAAATCGCTATGCGGGCAATATCATCGGTCAGTGTGAATTGGGCGGACTGAGGATCGAGCTGTTCAACGGCGCAACCGGTCATCAACTGTGCATGGTCAGAGCCAGCGCGGTGAGCAAGCAATGCCGTTTGTCCGAACCAGCCGACGCCAAATGTAGGAAACAGCGACAGTGGTTGATCATGATCAAGCGCGAAGGATGGTTTCGCGCGCGTCGCCCTTAAAGGCGATGGCGGCACGGTACCTTCCACCAGTTTTGGGCCCCAATAGCGCCAGAGTGGGGCTTCTGATCCGTTGGCCTCCAGTATGGCGGTGCAATGGGTGCTGTTTAGTGTGATGAATCGCGTGACGTGCTCGGCCATGACGTGCACTTTTAGCTTGCGTCCCGCGAACCGCAACACAAACCCCGGCGGGGTGAAAAGTCAGCTTGGGGCGCGCGCAAAATTCCTTGCGCGCAAATCACCGTTTCTTGGCTTCAAATCCAAGCAACATCGGTCTACCGCAATTTTTCAATGTGACCAATAAGATGAGGGACGTGGCGCAGAATGAACTTTCCGCCCAACCAGGGATTATATGATTCGCGTAATGAACATGATTCATGCGGGGTCGGATTTGTTGCGAATGTCAAAGGCGTAAAAACCCAGGCGACGGTTGCCCGTGGGCTTGAGATTCTTGTCAATTTGGATCACCGCGGCGCGGTTGGTGCTGATCCGCTATTGGGGGACGGCGCGGGCATATTGATCCAGATTCCTGACGCTTTGCTGCGGGTTTGGGCCGGTTCCGAGGGCCTCACTTTGCCTGTCGCGGGCGACTATGCTGTCGCCATGTGTTTCCTCCCGCGCGACGATGCGGCCCGCGCGTTTGCCATCAGTCATTTTGAAGCCTTCATCGCCAAAGAAGGCCAGTCACTGATTGGCTGGCGGGACGTGCCGATCAATACAGACGGGCTGGGCAAGGCCGTTCTTGAACAGATGCCGGTGATTCGCCAAGCCATCGTTGGACGTGGCGAATCGACCGCGAATCAGGATGCATTTGAAAGAAAATTACTCGCGTTGCGCAAACAGGCGCAAAATCCACTGTCGGCACTGGCCGAAAAACACGCAATGCCCGGCTTGAAAGAGCTGTACATGCCAAGCTTTTCATCGCGGACGATCGTTTACAAGGGCCTTCTCCTCGCCGAACAAGTGGGTAGTTTTTATCTGGATTTGCAAAGCCCCCTCTGCATGTCTGCGCTGGCACTGGTTCATCAGCGGTTTTCAACCAACACTTTCCCGTCATGGAAACTGGCGCATCCATATCGGTATATTGCGCATAACGGCGAAATCAACACGGTGCGTGGTAACGTGAATTGGATGAATGCGCGCCGCAGGACGATGGAATCCGAACTGCTTGGCGCTGATCTGGACAAAATGTGGCCGCTGATCCCTCACGGCCAGTCGGATACGGCCTGCCTCGACAATGCATTGGAACTGCTTTTGGCGGGCGGCTACCCTTTGGCTCACGCGGTGATGATGCTCATTCCAGAAGCGTGGGCCGGCAATCCGATGATGGATGCCGGACGCAAGGCATTTTACGAATATCATGCGGCCTTGATGGAACCGTGGGACGGTCCGGCGGCAATTGCATTTACCGATGGACGTCAGATTGGGGCAACGCTTGATCGCAACGGATTGCGTCCCGCCCGTTTTTGCGTGACCGATGATGGCCATGTCATCATGGCATCGGAATCCGGTGTGCTTCCGGTTAAGGAAGATAATATCGTCCGCAAATGGCGGCTCCAGCCGGGCAAGATGTTGCTCATTGATATGGAACAAGGCCGGATCATCGAGGATGACGAGATTAAGGCGAACTTAGCCGCAGCCGAACCCTATGCCGCATGGCTTGAGGCCGCCCAATATAAGTTAAAAGACCTTGATGATGTAGCTGTGGACGAACCGTTGCTTGATGTTGGCGCGGCGGCCCTGCTCGATCGACAGCAGGCCTTTGGCTATACGCAGGAAGATGTTTCCACATTTCTGGAGCCGATGGCAACGCGCGGCGAAGATCCATTGGGGTCAATGGGAACCGATACGCCCATTGCCGTTCTTTCAAGCCGCCCACGCTTGCTCTATGACTATTTCAAGCAGAATTTCGCACAGGTCACCAACCCACCTATCGATCCGATCCGTGAAGAATTGGTGATGTCACTGGTGTCGATGATCGGCCCGCGTCCCAACCTGCTTGGTCATCAGGCTGGAACGCACAAACGCCTAGAGGTAGACCAGCCGGTTTTGACCAACGCTGATCTTGCAAAAATACGGTCGGTTGAACAGGCACTCGATGCCGCGTTTCGCGCGGAAACCATCGACATTACCTGGGATGCAGCCTCTGGGGCTGGCGGGCTTGAACAGGCACTCAAGGAAATGTGCTGGGCCGCAACCGAGGCGGTGTTGCAGGACAAGAATATCCTCATTCTCTCTGATCGTGCGCAATGCCCGGACAGGATTGCGATACCCGCACTTCTGGCAACGGCAGCGGTGCATCATCATCTGGTGCGGCAGGGTTTGCGGATGCAGACCGGCCTTGTTGTCGAAACCGGAGAGGCGCGTGAAGTTCACCATTTCTGCGTGCTGGCAGGCTATGGCGCTGAGGCCGTCAATCCGTATGTTGCGTTCGAAACGCTTGAGGAAATCCGGGTCAGGCGCGGCTTGCCGCTGTCGAGAGAAGAGGTTCAAAAAAACTTCATCAAGGCCATCGACAAAGGCATTTTGAAGGTCATGTCGAAAATGGGCATTTCGACCTACCAATCCTATTGCGGTGCCCAGATTTTCGACGCTGTCGGGCTGTCTACGGCCTTTACCAACCGATTTTTTACCGGCACCGCAACAACCATAGAAGGCGTTGGTCTGGCAGAAGTTGCGCAAGAAACGGTGCAACGCCACAGCGCAGCTTACGGTGACAATCCGATTTACAAATCGATGCTTGATGTGGGCGGCATATATGGTTTTCGTGTCCGGGGGGAGGATCACGCGTGGACACCGGAAAATGTTGCCCATCTCCAGCATGCGGTGCGCGGCAATGACCCCAAAAACTATGCCGAATTTGCCAAATCGATCAACGAACAAAGCGAACGGCTGCTCACGATACGTGGTTTGATGACGTTAAAGCCAGCGGACCAGCCAATCGACATCAGCGCCGTCGAACCGGCAAGCGAGATCGTCAAACGCTTTGCAACCGGGGCAATGAGTTTCGGCTCGATCAGCCGCGAAGCGCATACGACATTGGCAATCGCCATGAACCGTATCGGCGCGCGATCAAATACCGGCGAAGGCGGAGAAGAAGTCGACCGGTTCAAGCCGATGGCCAACGGCGATTCGATGCGCTCCGCGATCAAGCAGGTTGCATCTGGTCGGTTTGGCGTAACGACCGAATATCTGGTCAATGCCGATGATATCCAGATCAAGATGGCACAAGGGGCAAAACCAGGCGAAGGCGGCCAATTGCCGGGCGACAAGGTTGACAAGAATATCGCCAAGGTCCGCCATTCGACGCCGGGCGTGGGGTTGATTTCACCGCCGCCACATCACGACATTTATTCGATCGAGGATTTGGCCCAGCTGATCCATGATTTGAAGAATGTGAACACCAGTGCGCGGATTTCGGTCAAACTGGTATCCGAAGTTGGGGTCGGCACGGTTGCGGCGGGCGTATCAAAGGCGCGGGCGGATCATGTCACGATATCCGGATATGAAGGGGGCACGGGCGCGTCGCCGCTTACCTCGCTGACCCATGCCGGCAGTCCTTGGGAAATTGGTCTTGCCGAAACCCAGCAAACTCTGTTGCTCAACGGGCTGCGTAGTCGGATCGCGGTTCAGGTCGATGGTGGTTTGCGCACCGGCCGCGATGTAGCAATTGGGGCGCTGCTTGGTGCGGATGAATTCGGCTTTGCCACAGCGCCATTGATCGCGGCCGGATGTATCATGATGCGCAAATGTCATCTCAACACCTGTCCGGTCGGGGTTGCCACGCAAGATCCCGTGCTGCGCAAACGGTTTACTGGCCAGCCCGAACATGTGATCAACTATTTCTTCTTTGTGGCTGAAGAATTGCGCCAGATCATGGCGGATATGGGCTTTCGCACGGTCGATGAAATGGTCGGTCGGGTGGACCGGCTGGAAATGCAGCATGCGCTTACCCATTGGAAAGCGAACGGCATCGATTTGACCAGGCTGCTCCACGCCGTGGCTTTGCCCGACGGCGCGCCGTTGCGGCAAACGGAGAGCCAAGATCACGGTCTGGACAAGGCGCTGGATCAGGACCTGATCGCCGCCGCCGCCGCTGCGCTGGATCGCGGTGAAATTGTCCGCATCGAACGGGAAGTGAAGAATATCAACCGCACCGTTGGTGCCATGCTTTCTGGCGAAGTCGCGAGGAGATATGGCCACGAAGGTTTGCCAGAAAACACCATCCAACTGACGCTCACCGGCGTTGCCGGGCAGAGCTTCGGTGCGTTTCTTGCCCACGGCATCACCATTGATTTGACGGGGGACGCCAATGATTATGTTGGCAAAGGGCTTTCGGGCGGGCGAATCATTGTCAAACAACCGTCGCATGTGAAGCGTGATCCAACCGAGAATATCATTGTTGGCAATACCGTGCTGTACGGGGCCATCGCCGGGGAGGCATATTTCAACGGCGTGGCCGGCGAACGGTTCGCCGTGCGCAATTCGGGCGCACTGGCGGTTGTTGAAGGCACCGGTGATCATGGCTGCGAATATATGACCTGCGGGGTTGTGGTTGTGCTTGGCAAAACAGGGCGTAACTTTGCGGCCGGCATGTCGGGCGGCGTTGCCTATGTTTACGACGAAGACGGGCGCTTTCGGGAACGGTGCAACATGGCGATGGTCGATGTCGAAGCAATTGTTCCCGATCCAGAAGGCGAAGAAGGCACCGGGCGCCCGCAGCAACGGGCTTCGCATGTCGAAGATTTCGGGATGGGCGACATGCTCTATCACAGCACGGAACGGCTACGTATCCTGCTCGAGCGACATCATCTCTACACCGGCAGCAAACGGGCGCGCGCCTTGCTTGATGATTGGAATGTGGCGATTGGCAAGTTCGTCAAAATCATGCCGCGCGATTATGCACGCGCCTTAAAACAGATCGAGGCTGAACGCCTTGCCGCTGCAAGCGTTGCGGCTGAATGATCGTATCGGAGTAATCAGGTGGGCAAGGTAACCGGATTTTTGGAAATCGACCGCAAGGATCGCGTTTATGGCGACGCCAAGGAGCGCGTGAAACATTATAAGGAATTTGTGGTGCCGCTTGCGGAGGCGACACTGCGTGATCAGGCATCACGATGCATGAATTGCGGCATTCCTTATTGCCATACGGGTTGCCCGGTAAACAATATCATCCCCGATTGGAATAATCTGGTTTACGAAGGCGATTGGAAGAACGCACTCGAAGTACTGCATTCAACAAATAATTTTCCTGAATTTACGGGCCGTATCTGCCCTGCCCCGTGTGAAGAAAGCTGCACGCTCAACATTGAAAATACGCCCGTCACAATCAAATCAATCGAATGTGCAATTGTCGATCGCGGGTGGGAAGAAGGCTGGATATCCCCGCAATTGCCAGCCCGCCGGACGGGAAAATCAGTGGCTGTGGTGGGATCTGGCCCGGCCGGGCTGGCGTGCGCACAGCAACTGGCGCGGGCCGGGCATAGCGTGACGCTTTTTGAAAAGAACGACCGGATGGGTGGTTTGCTCCGTTACGGGATTCCTGATTTCAAAATGGAAAAGCACCCGATCAACCGCCGGTTACAGCAAATGGAGGCCGAAGGCGTCACCCTGAAAACCAGCACCGAAGTCGGCGTGCAGGTTTCGGTCGAATCGCTGCGTGAAAATTATGATGCAATTGTCATGTCGGGTGGCGCAGAAGATCCGCGTCGGCTTGATATTCCGGGGTCAGAATTGCCCGGCGTGCGGCTTGCGATGGAATTTCTGACCCAGCAGAACAAGCGCAATGCCGGAGATGATGAGGTTCGCGCTGCGCCGCGCGGTTCGCTGACGGCCACGGGTAAACATGTGATTGTTATTGGCGGCGGGGATACCGGGTCCGACTGTGTTGGCACATCTAACCGTCAGGGCGCGGCATCGGTGACCCAGATTGAAATTATGCCGAAACCGCCAGAAATGGAAGATAAGGCGCTCAACTGGCCGGATTGGCCGTTCAAGCTGCGCACCTCGTCGAGCCATCTCGAAGGGTGCGACCGCGACTGGTCAATCTTGGCCAAGCGCGTGGTCGGTGTCGACGGTGCTGTTACTGGCCTTGAATGTGTCCGGGTTGAATGGGTGGGCGGCCACATGCAAGAGATTGAGGGCAGCACTTTCACCATGAAAGCCGACCTGATATTTCTCGCGCTGGGCTTTGTTGGCCCCAACAAGGCCGGATTTGTCGAACAATCGGAAGTCGCGCTTGATGTGCGCGGCAATGTTGCTGCCAGCGTCGCTGATTATATGACCAGTCAGGACGGTGTGTTTGCTTGCGGGGATATGCGGCGCGGCCAATCGCTTGTTGTCTGGGCAATCCGCGAAGGCCGTCAATGCGCACGCGCTGTTGACCTTCACCTGATGGGCACAACCGAATTGCCGCGCTAACTCGAAACGTGAATTTGGTCGGTTTTGGGATCATGATATTCTGGATATTCCAGACAAGTTGGCCGAAAACGGCGGGCATAAAATGAAGCGATGATAGCGCCTTCCCCAGTGGACCTGCAGGCGTTACTAAACAGTCATGACCGATGTTCCGATGACTTATGCACGCTATCTTGCGCTCGACAATTTGCTCGGTTGTCAGCAACCGCAATCAGACCTT
>JANNWX010000166.1:0-33960 GCA_031409315.1 Sphingomonadales bacterium
GCACCGCGAAAACCGCAAATTATGATGATGTGACGACAGAAACCACGGGCCATGCTGAATCTATCCGGATCGTCTATAACCCCGCGAAAGTCAGTTACGGCACCTTGCTCCGCATCTATTTCTCGGTGGCGCATGATCCGACGCAATTGAACCGGCAAGGCCCGGATTCAGGGCCAAGTTACCGGTCGGCCATTTTTGCCCAAAATGCCAACCAGACCAATATCGCGCGGGCCTATATCGCCCAATTGACCAAGGCAAAATCATATTCCCGGCCGATCGTCACCCGGCTGGAACAGGGGCAATTTTTTACAGCAGAGGGTTATCATCAGGATTTCATGGCCCGCAATCCGCGCCACCCCTATATCCTCCGCTTCGACGTGCCCAAACTTGCCGCCTATAAGGCCGCCTTTCCCGCACTCTATCGCTAGGGCCTCAGCCCCCGGCTTCGTCTTCCGCGGGATGTTCAAACCAGGCCTCAACCGGGCCGGACAATTTGATGGTCAGCGGGCGGCCGCGCCGATCAACCGTTTTGCCGGTCTGAACCCGGATCCAGCCTTCGGAGATTGAATATTCTTCGACATCGCGCCGTTCACTGCCTTTGAATTTGATGCCAATGCCGCGTCGCAGCGCGTCGGCGTTAAAATGCGGACTCGAAGGGTCAATCGAAAGATGGTCGGGGGGTGTATCGCTCATGCCCGCCCGCTTGCCTCAGATCGGGCGGGCGCGTCAACCGATTTGGCATTGCCATGATGTGCCTAACACCGCCGTCCCGTCTTGCGCTTGGGCCGTTTCACGTCCGCGATGGGGCCGCTCCCCATGCTGATGCCCGCCTCAATCTGTTGCAGCGCGGCCACATGCGCCTCTGGCATATCAAGCCCGGCCTTTGTCCAGTCATGCTCTCCTTCGGCAAAGGGCGCATAATCCGATATCGACGCCCCGGACTCAAGCTCCCCCCAATAGGGGGAGTCATCGCCAAGAATCCGTACAAATTCCTCGCCTTCGCTGTCGATCAGGGCGGCAATGGCATCGCTGCTTCCGGCGTCTTGATCTGCGTCGATCTGGCGGTGGCGCGCGGCGCACGCCTCCAGCGCAGCCTGGATTTCGGCCTGTGCCGTCTCGTCCAGGTCTACCCCGTCAAAGCCGTTGAGCGTCTCTGCCGAACGGTCGTCCCGGATCATCTTGCCCCCGCCTGCGGCAGAACCACCCCGGTCGGAAATCACCGTGCGGATCGTGGTTGCCGATGCTTCTGCGCCCGCGCCAGCGATAGTGCCGCCGTCCACTGCCCCGCTTGCCGCCCCGGCCCGCGAGCTGAAATAATTAACCGTGGTGCGCTTGCCGCTGCTGTCCATGCCGTAATGGCGCAAACAGAACATCAACAAGCCGTCGTTGCGCTTGCGGCGAAACCCCATCAGCTTGCCCGCAACGAACACCGGCACCATCTGCCCGTCGATCGCCCGTTCAAAGGCAATGTCTTTCAGCCGCTGAACCCCGAAATCAAGCGCGGCCTCCCACGCCCGGCGAAATGCTTCCGCACCCGGCGCGCGGCGCAGCGTATAGCAATTGGCCTGCGCCATATTCACCATCCCGGCTGCGCGGCTGACGCATCCGGTATCGGCCAAAGCCTCGATAAACGCCTTCTGCCGCTGCGGCGTCCAGCCATCATGCCGGTATTTGCGCGGCACCGGCGCAAATACCGGCAAAGGCGGTCGCGCATCGCGGGGGATCGGGGCTTTGTTCTGCATCTCGTTTCAACGCCTTTCCTCAACAGGTGATTCGGTATTTAACCGATATGGTTTGCTGTAGGAAAGGAATTTGTTTGCGATTTGTTCTTGTTGGGGGGAGGGCGCTTGTGGGCACTAGGCGGCAATTGTCCGTCGATACGGATCACTGGCCCGACCAAGACAGGTAGCGCACCGCTTGGTGCTAGATGGCGGCTAAGTTGGGGGGAGCGGACTGTCCGGTTTTGGAGATAGATGCACTAGAAGCGGACGCAATTACATACATCATTATCGGCCAAGCGCAGATTGGATGACTCACTTGCAGTTGGCGGTATTTGATACTGTCTGTTATGGCTCATCATGTAGCGGACTGGGGGCGATATGCGATACATTTCCTTTCGAATTAGAAACTTCAAGGGCATCAAGGACACGACCGTTCAGTTGCAGAGCACTGCTGGCGCAAGTGTGTTTGCGTTCGTGGGTTTGAACGAAAGTGGAAAAACGACAATCCTAGAGGCAATTCATAGCTTTGCTCCTGACGAAGCTACCAGTGAGCTTTTAGGCGGCGATGAAGGTCTTGGCGTCCCCTTCAAACAGCGTGTGCCAAGGCACCTTTTGTCTGAATTCACTGGTGAAGTTTCAGTCACTGCAACGCTGTCTTTAACGGCTGACGATAAATCTCATGTTCTAAGAGTCCTGACATCAAAAGGGATCGATCTCGATGTCTCGACTCTCTCAGACGAGATCAAAATAGAACGGCGCCAAAAGTTTCAGAATGGCGATTTTCATGCGAGCTATTTTACGCTCCCGGTCTGGCCATCTATCAAGACGGGTAAACAGCGTACTTGGAGGAAGCCGGATACCAATGAGGAAAGGGTCGCAGTCCGAGACGCCGTGTTCGACAGAGTACCTCGTATCGCATATTTCCCGACATTTGTATTTGAGTTTCCGAAGACAATATTCTTGACGGAGCGAGGAGGCGTCGTTGACAAGTTCTACCGCCGGGTCTTCCAAGACATCTTGGACTATGAAGGTCGCGGACAAACTGTCGAAAAAGACATAGTTCGACGTGTACGCCGGGAAGAGATGGTTGTGCCTTGGGCCTCGTTTTGGAATTTTTGGGGCGGCCATGACGACCGCGAGAAAATTCAGCAGGTTATGGATCGTGCAAGTGCCGTGGTAACCAAACTGGTCTTAGGGCGTTGGAGCCAGATTTTTGGGGAGGCTACTCGCGGCAAAGAAGTCTCAATAACTTATGAGATCGTCGAGGGTGAAACCGAAGACGCGCAAGGCACAAAGTCAAAAACCCAAGAGCATGATGTTCAGGTAAAATTTCAGATCAAGGATGGTACGCGAAGATTTGATGTAAACGACCGATCTCTGGGCTTCAGGTGGTTTTTCTCATTTATGCTCTTCACGCAGTTTCGCGTTGCGAGGGCGAGCAAGGGTGCACCACCACTCCTATTCTTGTTTGATGAGCCTGCTTCAAATCTCCATGCGGCGGCTCAACAGAAACTAATCGAGAGTTTCCCGGAGATTGCGCAGAATGGCCATTTTCTCGCTTACTCGACGCACAGCCATTACATGATCGAGCCAAAATGGCTTGAGCAAACGTTTATTGTAAGCAATCGAGCTGATGCGCCTGCCTCGTCGTTGCTTGATGAGGTGTCATTGGACGATGAATCGCTCGACGTGAAGGCTGCCACCTACCGCTCGTTTGTAAACTTGCATCCTGGACAGACTAGCTATTTTCAACCGATCTTGGACCGGCTTTCCGTCGTTCCGTCAAAGTTTGATATGCACAAAGCTTCAGTCGTGCTCGAAGGAAAATCTGACTATTATGTGTTGCGATATGCCGAGCGTATGCTCGGTGTGTCCGATTTACCGCTCCTCCCCGGACTTGGCGCGGGAACTTTTGGTGCGCTGGCGGCCCTGCACGTTGGATGGAATCTAAATTTCCTCTTTCTCCTCGACGGGGACAAGAAGGGGAAAGAGGAGCGTGATAGATACGCGGCGGATTTCGGAATCGACACCAGCCGACTCGCCACGCTCGATGAGTTGGCTCCCGGTTTGAAGGTGATTGAAGACCTGCTAGACAGCGAAGCGAAACAAATAGTTCAAAGCACTTTGGGACTAACCGTGACACCAAACAAGAACCAGATCAGGCGATTTTTTCAAGAACGGCTGGCGAGCGATAACACGCAACATCTGGGCGCTGGGTTTGAAGGCGCGGCAAGCGCCGTTCTGAAGGAATTGAAATCAAGACTGGGCTGAATGTACGGCAGTTGGTGGCGAAGCGGTTTGAACGGTTAAACGACCGCTTTCTTGTCGCAAGCAGCCATATCAAAACTTGCGCTTTCGTTCCGAAGTGATCTTCACTCACCCACCCCCAAACGAAAAAGGCCCCCGCTTTCGCAGGAGCCTTCTCTGTCTGCCTAACCTGACCGCTTAAGCCGCGATCTTCGCCCTACTCGCCTTCTTGCGCTCATGCGGATCGAGATGCGTTTTTCTCAGGCGGATGCTCTTGGGCGTCACCTCAACCAATTCGTCATCGTCGATATAGGCAATCGCCTGTTCCAGCGTCATACGCCGCGCGCGGGCAGGATCAATCTTTCCAAGGGTTGATCAGGGTCAGCCCGGTTGTTGCGAAATCTTTGCCGTTGCGCGTGGCAAGCGCATAGCCATACTCCTGCGCAATGGCCGCAATTTGGGCATCGGGGATAGCCATATTATGGCCGTTGCGGCGCGCTTCTGCCATGATCTCTCCATAAATCATCGCGGCTGCGGCGGTGAAGCTATGCATTTTCGCTGCATAGGCGATGCGCCAATCGGTTAACTGGCTTTCGAGGCGCTCTCGTTTCGCGCCTCTATCCAGCTTGGCAATGCCATAAGCGGATTCGGCGACAGAGATTGAGCTAAGCCAGCAGTCACCACTATAAAGTCTATACCAACGTTGAACGGCTAGATCAGGCGTAACCTTGATCAGTTCAGAAATGATATTCGTATCCAGCAGGATCACAAATCAAGGCCATCGTGAGGGTGGCGATTATCAGCAATCATTTCGTCAAGGTCAAAACCTTCGACTGCATTTAAGCGCAACCTTCGCAAAAACGCGTCTGCGCTTTCCGGCTGATGCCGCCTGCTGGCATATTCGTTGAGCGCATCTTCAACAATCGCGTGGATTGGCCGCTTCTCCCGCGCTGAAAGCTGGTGTGCAAGATCACGCGCGCGGGCCGAACGGACGGAAAGTTGAGGCGAGGTCATGGTGCGAGACTACATGCTTGATGGCATGATGGCAAGTCAGCATTGGCGACGCCCCAGCCCCTAAGCCGCGATCTTCGCCCTACTCGCCTTCTTGCGTTCATGGGGATCGAGATGCGTCTTGCGCAAGCGGATGCTCTTGGGCGTCACCTCAACCAATTCGTCATCGACGATAAAGGCAATCGCCTGTTCCAGCGTCATCCGGCGTGGCGGGGTCAGGCGGATGGCGTCATCCTTGCCGCCACTCGCGCGGAAATTGGTCAGTTGTTTGGTCTTCATCGGGTTGACTTCAAGATCGTCATTCTTGGCATTTTCACCCACGATCATGCCTTCATAAAGCAATTCCTGGTGCGCGACGAACAGGATGCCGCGCTCTTCAAGCGGGCCGAGCGCATAATTATTGGCTTCGCCGCTGCCGTTGGAGATCAAGACGCCGTTCTTGCGGCCTTCGATCAGGCCTTTGTGCGGGCCGTATTTTTCGTACAGCCGGTTCATAATGCCGGTGCCGCGCGTATCGGACAGGAATTCACCGTGATAACCGATCAGCCCGCGTGACGGCGCGGAAAATGTGATCCGCGTTTTGCCGCCGCCGCTTGGGCGCATATCGGTCAGCTCGGCCTTGCGCAGGTTCATCTTGTCGATCACGGTGCCGCTATATTCATCATCAACATCGATCACGACGGTTTCATAAGGCTCGGTTTTCTGGCCATCTTCTTCGCGGAACAGCACGCGTGGGCGGCTGATGCTCAGCTCAAATCCCTCGCGGCGCATGGTTTCGATGAGGACGCCGAGTTGAAGCTCACCGCGGCCAGCGACTTCGAAACTGTCCTTGTCGGTCGCTTCGGTGATCTTGATCGCCACGTTGCTTTCGCCTTCGCGCAGCAAGCGGTCACGGATCATCCGGCTGGTGACTTTGGTGCCTTCGCGCCCGGCCATCGGAGAATCGTTGACGGCAAAGCGCATCGAAAGCGTAGGCGGATCAATGGGTTGCGCGTGGAGCGGCTCGGTGACGCTGATGTCGGCGATTGTGTCGGCAACCGTGGTGTGCGCCATCCCGGCGATGCAGATGATGTCCCCGGCCTGCGCTTCTTCCACCGGCACCCGTTCAAGCCCGCGAAACGCCAGAATTTTCGACGCGCGGCCGGTTTCGACGACTTTGCCCTCGGGGCTAAGCGCATGGATTGGCATGTTGAGCTTGACCGAGCCGCTGTAAATCATCCCGGTCAGGATGCGGCCAAGGAAATTGTCGCGGTCCAGCAAGGTGACGAGGAATTTGAACGGACCGTCCGGATCGGCCGATGGCTCTGGAACATGGGACACGATGGCCTCGAACAAAGGCGCCAGCGTCCCTTCGCGGGCATCGGCGTCAAGCGAGGCATAGCCATTGCGGCCAGAGGCAAAAAGTACTGGAAAATCAAGCTGTTCGTCGGTTGCATCGAGCGAAACGAACAGGTCAAACACCTCATCAAGAACCTCTTGAATCCGCTGATCCGCACGGTCGACCTTGTTGACGACAACGATTGGCCGAAGCCCAAGTGCCAGCGCCTTTCCGGTCACGAATTTGGTTTGCGGCATCGCGCCTTCGGCAGCGTCAACCAGCAGAATCACCCCGTCGACCATCGACAGGATTCGCTCGACTTCACCGCCAAAATCGGCGTGACCCGGCGTATCGACAATGTTGATCCGCGTATCCACGCCCCCGCCGTGCCATTCGACCGACGTGCATTTTGCCAGAATCGTGATTCCCCGCTCTTTCTCTAAGTCATTGGAATCCATAGCTCTTTCTTCCACGCGTTGGTTTTCGCGGAAGGTGCCCGACTGACGGAACAACTGATCAACAAGGGTCGTTTTGCCATGATCGACGTGCGCGATGATGGCCACATTACGGAGGCTCATTCGGATTCTCTGATTACGAGGAGTTTGGACGCGCCCTTAGCGAAGTTTGTGCAGTGCGGCAAGCTGGGCTAGGGAATTAGCATGCTGCGCCGGTTCATTCCTGATACTTTCATCCTTATCCTGCTTATGACCATCGTTGTTGCAAGCCTGTTTCCTGCCACCGGACAGGGGTTGGCGGTGGCGGGCGGTGTTTCCAACGCAGCGATATTCAGCCTGTTTTTCTTCCACGGTTTGCGACTGTCGCAGGACGCGGTTTGGGCCGGGCTGAAGCATTGGCGCTTGCAGCTTGCGGTTCTCGCGTTTGGGTTCGCGGCGATGCCGCTGGCGGGCCTCACTTTGTCACAGATCATGCCCGGGGCCTTGTCGCCCGGCGTCTGGATGGGGGTGTTTTTCCTCTGTGCTTTGCCGTCCACGGTGCAGGCGGCGATTGCGTCATCGTCGATGGCGGGGGGCAATGTCGCAGCGGCGGTGATCGCGTCGGCATTCTCCAACCTGTCCGGCGTCCTCCTAACCCCACTTATTTTTTCCGCCCTCGCCCATGTTGGCGGCGGCGATGTTGGGCTTGGCACAATTACGAAAATTGCAACGCTCTTGCTGCTGCCGTTTGCGCTGGGGCAGATCGCGCGACTTTGGTTAACCGCTTGGGCACAGCGCCAACGCATCTGGATTGGCCGGATGGACCGCTTGACGATTGTGCTAACGATTTATGTCACCTTCAGTGCTGCGGTGAACGAAGGGCTGTGGGGACGATTGAGCGTGATGGATCTCGGTGCTTTACTAGGCATTGTGATCCTGCTTCTGGGCTTTGCCTTTGGCGGGGCGTGGCGACTGGGCGTCGCACTCGGCCTTGCGCGTGAAGATCGGATTACTCTGCTATTCTCGGGCGCGCACAAATCACTAGCGACAGGTGCACCGATGGCGCGTATCTTGTTTCCATCTGCTGAGGCAGGGCTTATCATCATCCCCTTGATGCTCTATCATCAGTTACAACTGTTTTTGTCGGCATGGATCGCAACGCGACTTAACCGTCCTACTTGAATAATACAGCCAATGTCGCCATGTTAGATCGGAAAGCACATAGGAGGTTCGTTTGGCCACTGAAGTTCAAGATGCAGAAATCATCCTCAATGCACCCGACGCGGTGAAACCGGTTGCTCCTGAAAAAGCATCCGGGCTGGTGCCTATCAAGGATGAACAGCGCACACAGCTGGATGTTAAGGCAGATGAATTCGTTACCGAACTAGCGGTTCTGGACCCCAATTCGCCCGAATTTGGTAAAAAAGTAGATCAATTGGTGACGATGGGTCGCAAGGAAATTGCCGAAGCGGCGGGCCAGTCAAACCGATTTCTTGAACGACCCGTGCGTGCGATGAACCAAGAAACGGGCGTCGGCGCTGATTTAGCAGAGCTCCGTCGTACGATCGAAGATCTTGATCCTGGAAAGAAGGGTGATTTGTTTACGCCCAGAAAACTGTTTGGAATCATCCCCTACGGCAACAAGATGCGGAATTATTTTGATGGCTATAAATCAAGCCAAGGCCATATCGCGTCGATCCTGACCCATTTGGGGTCGGGCAAGGATGAATTGCTAAAGGATAATGCCGCGATAGATGTTGAACGTCAAAATCTGTGGGCGGCGATGGGGCGGCTGGAGCAGATGATCCATGTAGCCAAGGCTCTCGACAGTAAGTTGGAGGACAAGGCAAACGACATTGAAATCAGCGATCCGGCCAAAGCCAAGGCGATCCGAGAGACTGCACTGTTTTACATCCGCCAACGCACGCAAGATTTGCTGACCCAGATGGCGGTAACTGTGCAAGGCTATTTGGCACTCGATCTGGTCAAAAAGAATAATGTCGAGCTGGTCAAGGGTGTCGACCGCGCGTCGACAACGACCGTATCCGCACTGCGGACGGCGGTAACGGTGGCGCAGGCGCTGGTCGGGCAAAAACTTGTCCTTCAGCAAATTACCGCGCTCAATACCACGACCGCGAACATTATTGATTCGACCGGAGAGATGCTCAAGCATCAAACCGCACAAATTCATGAACAGGCGGCGTCGAGCACGATCCCGATGGAAACGCTGCAACGCGCGTTCCAGAATATCTATATCACGATGGACCAGATCGACACATTCAAGGCCAAGGCGCTGATTTCGATGAAAACAACTGTGACTACTTTGTCGGATGAGGTTGAGAAATCAAAAGGGTATATTGCGCGCGCAGAGGGGCAGGCGCAGGCAGCACTTGAAGGTGGTTCCACCAATCCGTTTTCCCCTGTCGCCTGATGGAGTCTGATCGTATCTTGCAACGCGCTGAAGACGCGCTGCGACGGCACGGCGCGGTGCCACGTCTGGCTCAGCGCGCACGCCAGCGCCAGCGTGAGGGGTTTTTTCGCAAGGTCGGGCGTGTAGCCTTGGTTGCGGGGCTTTTCGTGATTGGGTTGCCCCTGTGGGGTTTGATTGTAGGACCGGTTGGAACCAGCGGGCTGATGATTGCGGTTTTGGCGTTCATTGTTGCCGCAACTGCGCTGATGCTCGCCCCAACCCGTGATGCCGGGGGTGACACGGTACCGACAACCGATCTCGCGCGGCTGCCACTTCGTACAGAAGCATGGTTGGCGGGCCAACGCCCTGCCTTGCCAGCGCCCGCAGCCCGTCTGGTTGACGGGATCGGCGTCAAGCTCGAGATTCTCGCTCCGCAATTGCAAGCGCTCAATGACAAGGAGCCCGCAGCCTTTGAAATCCGCCGTTTGATTGCGGATGAGCTGCCCGAACTCGTCAACGGATACCGCCGCGTTCCGCAACATTTACGCGCTGATGGGATTAACGGGATGAGTCCTGACAAGCAATTAATTGACGGACTGTCTGTGGTCGACAGCGAATTGTCGCGGATGAGCGCACAATTGGCCTCAGGCGATCTTAACAAGCTAGCGACGCAGGGACGTTATCTTGAGCTAAAATATCAAGATGACGGGGGCAGCTCCTGACGCTGGATGCCCCGCGAGGACTCGAACCTCGATAAACGGAATCAGAATCCGGTATCTTACCATTAGATGACGGGGCAATCGCCAAGCGGCGCGAATAGGTTTTGCGCGGGATTGTGTCAACAACCGCCAACAACAAAGAAAAAGGCAGCCGCGCCCGGGATGGGGGAGCGACTGCCTGAAGTAGCCCGAGCCGATTGGGGGAGGCCCGGGCGGGGGTTGAAGCCTTATTTTGCTCTGGCGTTGCACTTCGCCAGTTCATCAGCAGTGAAGTCTTTGCCATTGGCAGAGAAAGCTGAAAGCTGACCAATTTTTTTCGCCGCAACAGCGCAGACGATTGCAGGACGGCTGGTTGCGTTATTGGCAACACAGGCATTGCCGGCGCAGGACCACAAAACGTCGCGCGCAATGATCTTGTCGGCGGCGGCAAAGGCCGTCACTGGTACCAAGCGGTAGGCAGGCGAGCCAGCAAAGGCTGGCGTGCCTGTGCCAACAAACAGCGTCGCCGAGGTTGCGAATGCGGCAAGAGCGATCAATGAACGTGAGGAGGAGAATGTCATGGGGAAGATCCTTTCTATTTGAGTTGCGAATCACTACTTACCGTGATAGGTTTTAAGTTGCAACTAGAAACTTATATTTTTTTGTGCGTCTTCGCAGTTTTGCGCTAGGCTGGGTCCAGAATATAATAGATTGGTTTGGTGAGATGGGTGACTTGAAGGAAAATCTGGCTGAATTGGCCGAATGCGGGCTTCCTGCTGCACTTGAATCGATGGGCGAGCGTTGG
Organism: Sphingomonadales bacterium; assembly: GCA_031409315.1. GTDB lineage: Bacteria > Pseudomonadota > Alphaproteobacteria > Sphingomonadales > Sphingomonadaceae > Aquisediminimonas. Next base: position 10,645 of record JANNWX010000166.1, read on the forward strand.
TCGTTTCTGATTCTGCGTGCGTCGTTCAATGGCCTCCATCATTTTGAAGAATTTCAATCGACGCTGGGGATCGCTCGCAACATTCTTGCCAATCGGCTGGGTCGGCTCGTTGATCACGGCATTTTGGCGCGCCAACCATTGGCAGACGATCGACGCAAGATTGAATACCGGCTGACCGAGAAGGGGGCGGAATTGCTACCCGCCATGTTGGCCCTTCGACAATGGGGTGAGCGTTGGGAAACCGGTTGTGCATCAACCCCAATCTTGGTCGATGCACGCGATGAACAGCCGATAGACCGGATTGCGATCCAAGCCCATGATGGGCGTGTTCTTGGGCTGAAAGATTTACGCTGGAAACACGTAGCTGATATCAAACCTCTTGGCGCGCCACGTCTTCAGGTTGTTGCCTAACGCGCCAACTGGCTGAAATCAGCCGTCATAGTCTCCACCAAGATTCTGGTTGCGCGGCGGCGCAGCGGCGGTGAGACGCAATGCTTCTGCAGCATTGCTCAATGATCCCATTTCGTCTGCGGCAACCTCATCATCAACCTGAACGCGTTGAAGTGTTGAAACAACGGCTTCTTTGAGATCGTCCGGAATGACTGTCTGATCTGCAATTTCACGCAGAGCCACTACCGGGTTTTTGTCACGGTCGCGGTCAATTGTAAGTTCGGCACCACCAGAAATCTGGCGTGCGCGCTGGGCTGCGAACAATACAAGATCGAATCGATTCGAAACCTTGTCTACACAATCTTCAACGGTTACGCGTGCCATCAACAGGCTCCAAAAGTTCAGGATGCTGGAAAGCCGACGCCGCTATCAGCAGCTTGCCCCTCTGTCAAGAAAATGGACGCTGCCCGGAAATGATAAAACCTGACGAAAACGCAATAATCCATATCGACGTCGCAGGACATAGCCTGTCTGTTATCATAGAGGGTGCCGCAAGGTTCGCATCTTTGCTCTCCTATATTACAGAAGCAAAAGAGTCGCTGAGGCTATTTTACTACATTTTTGCCGACGACAGTCATGGCCTTATGGTGCGAGAGGCGCTGATCGACGCATGTAATCGCGGCGTTTCTGTCACGATCTTGATCGATGGTTTTGGAAGCAGTCCAATTTCAGACGCTTTTTTTGAGCCGCTGATTGATGCCGGCGGCCGATTTGATCGGTTCTTGCCTCGGTACGGCCGCCGATATTTGTTACGCAATCACCAGAAATTGCTTGTTGCTGATGGACGGCATGCAGTCATCGGTGGCGCAAATATCGCTGCCGATTATTTTTCTGATATGGAGGCAGGCGGGCAGTGGCACGATCTTTCATTGGCGATCACCGGACCGTGTGTCGGGCGTCTTGCCGCTTGGTTTGACGCGCTCATACATTGGATGACCAGTGAAAAACCCGGCATCCGATCGCTTCAGAAGTTAATCACCCAGCATAGCGATACGTCGGGACCAATACGATGGGTTATAGGTGGCCCATTCAGGCGGCTCAGTCCTTTTGCAAAGGCATTACGAAATGATCTCGATGCCGCACATGTTGTGGACATGATCCAGGCCTATTTCGTGCCAAACTGGACATTCCTGCGCAGGCTGGGCCGCGCCGCCAAGCGTGGTACAGTACGAATCATTACCGCCGCTTTTTCTGATAACAGCACGACGATCGGTGCTGCGCGGCATTGCTATGCGCTGCTCTTGCGGCGCAACGCCAAGATTTTCGAATATCAGGGATCAAAACTGCATATGAAAGTGATCATAGCTGACGATGTGGTTTACCTCGGGTCGGCAAATTATGACACGCGCAGCCTTTATATAAATGTTGAACTCATGCTCCGCATTGCGAGCCAAGACTTTGCTGATGCGATGCGTGATTTTTGCGCGGGCGAGTTGGTGAAGTCACACGTGGTCGATACGAAATGGTTGCAGCGAACCTCTGGTCCTTTGCGAAAGATACGCTGGTTTGTCGCCTATTTCTTGTTTTCGACGCTGGATTATACGGTCAGCCGCAGTTTTAATATTGGGGCCGACCAATCTCGGCCAAGCTAATCCTTCCAAGCCCAATAGAGTTGCGCTGGTGGCATATTCCAGAATTCGAATCCGTGATCAATCTTACCAAAATGGGGTGCCACAAAGCCGCGCGCTTTGGGTGAGAATTGATAGATGAGAAAAGCACCGCCAGTGCGGATAACCCGACCGGTCGCAGCCGCGATTGCCGGGCCAATTCCGGACGGTAAAGTTGAAAAAGGCAAGCCCGATAAAACATAATCGGCATGATCGCACCCACTATCGCGGACGATTTGTTCGACATCGACCGCAGAACCAAGCACCGCCCGAAAACGACTGTCGGTGATCGTGTCGGTTAAATAGTCTATGAATTCCGGGTTGGTGTCTATGGCAATGTAGATGGAATCCGGCTTCAAGCGGCTTAGAATATGCTGACAAAATGTGCCAACGCCAGGGCCATATTCAACAAACACTTTTGTGTTTGCCCAATCGACAGGTCCTAGCATCTTGGCAATCAGGGCGTCAGACGACGGTATGATGGAGCCGACCATGACGGGATGTTTCAGAAAGCCTTTGAAAAACATGGCCCAAGGCCCGCGTGGTTTGCGTCGTTTGAGGCTTGCCGCATCAGCGGATGAACTTGTCATATGTATCGCAATTCCTGTTTCATCCTCGCGTTTGCAGATGCTCATCAAGGGCGCAAGGAGAAATCACCTTTTGTTGGCGCTGCGACTTCCGATTAACCGGTTTGCACTCTATCGGTGCGGAAATGAAACCGAATCAATCTCGTGCAGCGACTGTTGCATCAAAATTTCCATCCAGCTCTTGCGGTCATAGGCATTGGTAGCGCGATGAGCGATACGCGTGAGAATAAGCGGGACTTTGCGATTCTGTTTCTGGTCATGCTGATCACAGGCGCGGGCAACACAGCCTTGCAGTCTGTTTTACCAACGATTGGCCGCACGATCGGCGTCGCCGACAGCGCCATCGCCGCCGCTTTTTCAGTCTCAGCGGTCATATGGGTCTTTGCCGCCCCGATTTGGGCGCGTCGATCAGATCGCGATGGCCGCCGTGAGATGGTGTTGATGGGTTTGTGCGGCTTCATTGGCTCGGTTTTTTTATGCGCAATCTTTCTCACCGCCGGATTGCGAGGCTGGCTTGGTCCTGTCGCAACTATGGCATGCTTCATTGGCGCGCGTATGATTTATGGTATTTTTGGCGCGGCGGCCCCTCCTGCTGCGCAAGCGATGATCGCTCTGCGCACAACGCGGGCCGAACGAACAAAGGCCCTGACAATGCTCGGTTCAGCATTTGGTTTGGGCACAATACTTGGGCCAGCGCTCGCCCCTTGGTTTGTCTTGCCCTATGTGGGTCTTGCTGGCCCGGCTTTCGTGTTTGCGCTCTTTGGCCTTGCAGTTTTCCTCTTTGTTTTGCGTTATTTGCGCGATGATGGCCCCAATGATGTGGGCCACGGGGCCGCGATCAGCTATCCCTCGATCGGTGGCGCGCCAGCTGGGGCTAGCATCACCGCAGCCATTGAGGAGCGTTCAACAGTTGTTTTGAAACTGACTGATCCGCGAATCTGGCCATGGATGTTGATGGGGTTAGTCATGGGCCACGCCCAGGCAATGACCGGGCAAGCGATCGGGTTTTTGGTTATTGACCGGCTGGGCCTAAGTCTGTTTGAGGCGCAGCAAGCCATAGGTATCGTGCTGATGGCAGGGGCCACCGCAGCATTGCTGGTTCAATGGGGCGTTATCCCCCTGCTAAATTTAACACCGCAAAAAATGGTCATCACTGGATTGGTCTTCGCCGCGACTGGCACGGCATTAACAGGATTGGCGACGTCACTCTACGGCATAGCAATGGCGTTTGCGCTTGCTTGTGTCGGGTTCGGGTTTACGCGACCCGGATTCACTGCGGGCTCCTCGCTTTGTGTTGACCGGAGCTTGCAAGGCTCGGTCGCGGGGCGGGTTACTGCGGTCAATGGCGCTGCTTTCGTTCTTGGCCCATCGATTGGCGTTGGGTTATACCAACTCTGGCAGCCGCTTCCGTATTTCATCGCCTCGGCCATGTTGGCGATGTTAATTTTCTACGCGAAGAACCGCCTCACGCCTTCGGTCCCCGAGGAGCCAGCATCCCTGGCGTAATGAAGCCAATACCTGACGGCTTGAAAGCGTCGGTTTTCAATTTTGTCTGGATGTTGGCATATTCCTTTTCGATTTCGGCGGTTACCGAAGCATGGGTTTCCAGTAATGCCTTGTCAAAGTTCGCTTGGGTTACTTTTTTCACTTTCACAGAAGCGCTCAGCGCGGCTTGACCCGCACGACGGGTTAAATCCTCAAGATCTGCGGGGGTGAATTTATCTGCGCGCCTCGCAATGTCGTCTAAGTCAACGTCCTTTGCCAACGGCATTCTATGCGTGTGGATTTTAAGTATTATTAGCCTGCCAGCGCTGTCGGGAACGCCCACGTGAATTAATTCGTCCAGTCGCCCAGGACGCATCAACGCCGGATCAATCAGCGTGGGCCGGTTGGTCGCGCCAATCACGACCACTGACTGCATGTCTTCTATACTGTCCATTTCAACCAATAGTCTGTTAACGATACGCTCGGTCTGCTGCGTATCGCCCGCCCCGACCCCGCGCGCAGGGACCAGACTATCCATTTCATCAATGAAAATGACACAAGGGGCCACCTGACGCGCACGCGCGAAGATACGGCTAATCTGCTGATCGCCTCCCTCGTTCCATAGCGATAGGAGAGCGGATGACCTGATTGCGATGAGTTTCGCCCCGGATTCTCGCGCTACTGCTTTGGCAAGCAGTGTCTTCCCCGTTCCCGGAGGGCCATAAAGAAGAAAGCCCTTTGCCGGGCGAATGCCCAACCGTCGAAATGCCTCCGGATGCCTTAGCGGCAATTCCACACCTTCGCGCAGTTTTTGTTGGGCATCTCCTAGGCCGCCAATATCGGCCCATCTTATCTCGGGTGTCTGGACCAGTATTTCATGCATTGCCGAAGGCCGGATACGCATGAGCGCTGTCGCAAAATCGCTTCGGCTGACAAAAACAGAATCAAACGCGTTTTTGGGTATCGCTGTCGATTTCGTGGCAAGTTTCGTTGTCCTTGAATGGATAGCCAAGCGCGCCGCCTCTTGCACAAATGCCTCAAGGTCGGCCACTGCAAAGCCGTGGGTTGCGCGCGCCAATTCTGCCAGATCAACATCACTGCCAAGCCGCAGGCCACGCGTATGGATTCTCAATACCTCGCGGCGTCCGCCGTCATCGGGCACGCCAACATTATCATAGTCTACGTCAGACATGCAAATGTCATTCGGGCATGTATGGATGTTGGTCAATCTGAATTCGATTGCCCGGTTGTATGTTTTGGCTTGGCATATTCGTGCAGATCGCCAGCCCCCGCATCGCGATTCTACGGTCATTGCAATCAACGTGCGCGGGCAAAGCTTGCTTCAGGGCAAGCAGATTCTAACAAGGCATAGGATTTATTGTGCAGTTGCGAACATATGTGGTGGGGCTGCCTCTCATGCAGATCAAAATCCGATCCAAAGCCTCGATCTCGTTTCTTCTACAACGAATGGCAGGTCGGGTTACAGTCAGAGCGAAGGGATTTAGAGAATGACAGCCTGCTTCAGCCCAAACAAAAAAAGGGGCCGATCCCTTAGGATCGGCCCTTGAAAGTTTTTAGGAGAGGATGCCTGAAAGGCTCATCCTATTTGCATTGCGCCATAAAATTGTGCAAGTGCGAAAAGAATAATCGGGGTTGCATTTTTTGCATCTAGAAAGATAAGTGTCTGATGCGGCGATTACCATCATTGGCAGGCATAGAAGCTTTCATCCATGTGGCGCGCAGCGGATCGATTAAAGCTGCCGCGGAGGAGCTTTCCTTATCTTCCCCGGCTCTCAGCCGTAGGATACAGTCGCTTGAAAATTTCATGGGGCTCCCCCTGTTTGAACGCGGACACCAATCAATCCGTCTAAATGGCGACGGTGAACAATTGATGCAGCTCGTTTCACCGATCATTGAATCGCTCTCGGGCGCGATCGAAGAAATGACCACGGTTGAGCATGTGATGCGCCTAAAACTTGGCGTGCCTACTCTGTTTGCTTCGCAGCGCCTGATTCCGCATCTGCCAGAACTGCGTGTCATCCATCCCCAATTGCATATTGATTTGGATACTGCGGCTCATGCCCTGACGCGGCTCGGCGATGGGCTCGACGCGGCCATTGCTTTGGCGGCGGACTTAGATCCGGCACTTTATGGTGTTCGAATTTACAGCGACAAAATATACACGGTGGGCGCGCGGCGTCTGGTCGAAGGCCCACATGCGATCACGCGACCAGAACAGGTTGCGGACATGACCATATTGATTCACCGGGAATTGGAAGACACATTTAGCACGTGGCGTGAAGCAGTCGGCATGCCGGGGCTTGAGCCAGCGGCGATTGATTATTTCGATTCAGGCCAGTTGATGCTGGAAGCTGCCGCACAGGGCCTTGGCATTGCATTCCTGCACCAGAATCTGCTTGCCGACTATAACGATGACCGACTCATCAAGATGTTTTCCGAAGTCGAGGTCCAAAGCCCTTATAGCTATTGGTTCGCCTGCCGTCCGCGCGCGCTTGAACTGCAACCAGTCCGTTTGTTTCGGGACTGGTTGCTCACCCTATCTGATTAGGCCCCGAGCTTAGTTGGCGACTGCAGTGACTATTTTCCCCGGCGTGCGCGGTGGCTCTCCTTTGGGAAGCGCATCGACATGATCCATTCCCGAAGTGACGACGCCCCAGACCGTATATTGGCCATCAAGAAAGCGGGCATCGTCAAGGCAGATAAAGAACTGGCTATTCGCGCTGTTCGGATTGGAAGACCGTGCCATCGAACATACGCCGCGCACGTGGGGCTCGCGGCTGAATTCGGCTTGCAAATCAGGGTGTGAAGATCCGCCCATGCCGGTTCCGGTTGGATCACCGCCTTGGGCCATGAAGCCATCAATGACGCGGTGAAAGATGACACCGTCATAGAATCCCTCGCTCGCTAGCGCGCTTATTCTGGCAACATGGTCGGGTGCAAGGTCAGCGCGAAGCGCGATTACCACGTCTCCGGATTCAAGTTTCAGGGTCAGGGTTTCAGCCATATTGATCTCCAATGCGTTAGTGGCGGATCGCTTAAGCGGACTTGAACGTTTGCGCCAGCCCAAATTCTCGGGCAATCAATTCATAGCTTCTTTTGCGCGCTGAGTGATCAGGCATGATGTTTACCAACATCATTTCCTGCGCGCCATAGTCGGTCGCCAATGCGTCGAGTTCAATTCTAACCTCAGCGGAGGACCCAAGCACAGTTCTTCGCCTTCGCTGGGGCTTGCCGTTCTGAGCGGCCCAGGTCACGGCCTTGTCAACTGACGGGACAGGAATGAGTTCCCCGCGAAGCAGATGCGCGAACATCATCTGGGCGGGGAGCGCCAGTTTTTCTGCCTCGCCCCGGTCAGCAGCTGCAATTGCCCATGTGGCGACCATCAAATAAGGGTTTTGGGACCAACGCGATGGTTTGAATCGTTGTCTGTACGTCTCGGCCATTGACAGCCCTTCAGAATTGATAAAATCGGCGATGCAGTATGGCAGGCCTGCTTCGGCCGCCCAGATTGCGCTATCCATTGACGATCCCAACAACCATATTCCCAATTCGCCGCCGCCGGTTGGCATTGTATCAGCGAGCGACGCAAAAGGGTGATCCACTGGCAGCCTCGTTCCGCAATAGGCCATGATCTCGGCAAGATTGTTTGGAAAGTCGTCAATGGGCATCCGCCGTGAACGATCCCGTTGCAGCGCTAATGCTGTGCGCTGGTCACTTCCAGGGGCCCTGCCAAGACCAAGGTCAATGCGGTTAGGGGCAAGCGCCGCCAACATTTTGAACGTTTCGGCAACTTTGAAGGGTGAATAATGCGGCAGCATGATACCGCCTGATCCAACACGGATGGCTCGGGTGGCAAGGGCCACCGGCCCGATGAGGGCTTCGGGCGCGACACCAGCCAATGCTGGTGAAGCATGATGTTCGGCAAGCCAATATCTGTGATAGCCAAATGCGTCACAGGCTTTTGCAAGGTCGATTGTTTGGGCAAGAGCATCCGCCGCAGTCAATCCGTCTGATATTGGGGACTGATCGAGGACCGAAACACGGTATTTTGTGATCATATTGTTACCAATTGTTATCGACGCCAAATGCTTGTCATTCGTGCTCGCCCGGCCTAGTCCGGCCCCGAACCGCGCGCAATGGGGAGAGCGAAATGAGCGAAGCTGATCTGGTGCGTGCCGAAGAAAGCCCGGTCGAGACACAACTCGACGAGGATGATCATCTGAAATCCGGGTTCGTTCGTGATGTTCTTTTGGCCGTAGAAATCGGCGATGATGAAGGCGCACGGGCCTTGGTATCGCCGCTTCATCCTGCCGATATTGCCGATCTTTTTGAACTGGCTTCTGCAGACCAGCGTCCGGCGCTGGCCCGTGCGTTAGCGGATCTTCTTGACGGTGACGTCATCGCGGAAATGAATGATTATGTCCGTGAAGCGTTAATCGATACGCTTGCGCCCGAACAAGTGGCGGACATCGCTTCTGAACTCGACACCGACGATGCAGTCGCAATTATCGAGGATATGGAGGAAGATGACCAACGCGCCGTTTTGCGCGCTTTGGCCCCGGATGATCGGGCGGCAATTGAAGAGGCCCTGTCTTACCCCGAAGAATCGGCTGGGCGATTGATGCAGCGCGAGCTGATCGCTGTTCCTGAACATATGTCGGTGGGGCAAGTGATTGACTATCTGCGCGAAAACCAGGATCTGACAACAGATTTCTGGGAAGTTTTCGTGGTCGATCCCCAGCATAAGCCGATCGGAACCTGCCATCTCAGCTGGATTTTGCGAACACCGCGAACCGTTGCAATGACTGATGTCATGAAGCGTGAACAGACGCTGATTCCGGTTGAAATGGATCAGGAAGAAGTGGCGTTGCGATTCCAGAAATATGGCCTGATTTCAGCGGCCGTCATTGATCCGGCGGGACGATTGGTGGGGATGATTACCGTCGATGACGTGGTTCACGTTATTCAGGAAGAGGCCGGTGAGGACATATTGAAGCTGTCGGGGGCAGGCGACGGCGACATTAACGAACCGATATTCGATAGTTACAAAAGCCGGGTCCGTTGGCTGATCACGAATTTGCTCACCGCTTTGGTTGCATCATCCATCATCCGTGCTTTTGAAGGAACGATTGCCCAGATGGTTGCACTGGCGACGCTGATGCCGATAGTTGCCGGGGTCGGCGGAAATGCAGGCACGCAGACGATGGCAGTAGCTGTGAGGGCGATAGCCACGAACCAGTTGACTCAATCCAATACTGCTAGGACTATTTTCCGCGAAATTCGCGTCGCCATTTTGAACGGCATCACTGTTGCCGCAGTTATCGGAATTGGCGTTGCACTGGTTTTTGGCAACTCCTTGCTGGGCATGGTGATTGCTGCGGCCATGATGACAAATATTGTCGTTGCCGGCCTTGCTGGCGTGCTTGTGCCTGTCATTCTTGATCAGATGGATATCGATCCTGCCGTTTCGTCATCTGTTTTCGTAACGATGATTACGGATTCAATGGGCTTTTTCGCATTCCTAGGTCTTGCGACACTCGCGGGCCTCACTGGCTGAAATGGATGTGCTGCACCTAACAAAAGTGGCATTTGGATGTTCAGCATTGGCGGTTCTGGAAACAGCCATTGCCAGACGACAACATGATGGGATGGTCCAGCTCACCACGCGCTACCTCCCCAAACGTCATGTAGAAATTCTACAAGGCGGTTCATTATTTTGGATTATCAAGCACCAATTGGTTGCTCGTGCCAATATCGTTGGGTTTGAGCCGACCCCGGATGGCAAACATCACATCCTACTGGAGGCACGGGTCATTCCTGTAAGCGCTTATCCCAAACGGGCGCATCAAGGATGGCGTTATCTTGATCCAAAAGATGCCCCGCCTGATTTGGATGGTTCATATGGCGGCGTCGATACGCTGCCAACAGACCTGCTTGGCGAATTGTCAATGCTTTCGCTTATCTGATCATTTCCCGCAGATAACTTCGCCCGCCCCTAGCGTATTGACTATGCAGGCAGAATTGCCGCCGATCGTCACGAGGCCTGATCCGATGGAGGTGATTTTTGCGGCTCGCGCGACCGTTATAGAAAGATCGCCGGCGCTCTCCCATGTGATTTGGGCGTCCGACACCTTCAACGCCGCCCCATCAATGCCGCCTGAGCCACGACCCAATATCATCAGCGATTTTGCCGTGCCGCCAACGGTCACGCGTCCTGAACCAGAATTGCTGATGTCGAGCCTGTCAGTTTCGAGAAGCGGGATATCTAGTGCCCCCGACCCTTGCACCGACAGTGTGACGCGCGCCCCCTTAATGCGTGAAATTTTGAGCGTGCCCGTTCCTTCAAGCGACACTCCCCTGATCATAGGCCCCGAAAGGCTGATCCTAGCTGCAACTGGCTTGTTTCCAGGCCAGCCGCCCCAAGCGGAGCGGTTTGGCTTAATAGTCAACAAGCGTCCTTGGATTTCCAAGCTGACCTGCTCGAGAGAGTCGCTTGAGCCGGTTGCGCGCGCTGACGGGCTTTTTCCCGTTTCAAGCGTCACCGAAAAAGGGCCAATCAGCCGTATGCGATCAAAATCAGTGACGCTAAATCTGCGTTCTGCCGCACCGGCGTTGACAGGCATCGCCAAGAATATGGCCAATATAAATCGTTTCATGTCGGCGTCGCGGCCCCCCATGCGAGCCAGACTAGGAATCGCGTTGTTTTATGAAGATATGTGCCGTTACGCATGCTGACGGAAAACCCGGCTTGTGGAATCGCATCGGTTACTGGTCGCGTTAAGTGTCATCCGCCTGCGCCAAGCTTCAGAACTCTGCCGCTAGCCTGTAGAACAATCATAGCGCGGTGCTTCATGATTGACGGTTGGCTAAACGCACAACAGATCAAACGCGGCACAATATGTTGATCCCACCAAGACATCATCCAGAGGTTATGGAGCCCTGATCGCCTTGAGGCAAGGTGCGCTTATGTGCTGCAACGGACATCGCCCGACCCAATTTTTGAGATTGCGCATGCTTTGGTGCCTGAAATTGCAACATCGCCGGAGCCAACGAGCGACACGCGCGCTTTACCGATGGCATTGGCCCGGACATCGCCCGACCCCGCGACGGATACGCTCAAATCAACGCTGCTGAGTTTGGACGCATCAATGTCTCCCGACCCAGCCAAATTTAGATCAAGATTCTTTGCGGTCCCCAGAGCGGAGAGATCGCCCGATCCGGCAACCGACAACAGTGTTTGGGCCGCAGATACGGAAGCAATCCTCATATTGCCTGATCCGGCTATGGACCCTTCAAACCGATCCGCTGCTGTTGCCGCTATATCCATGTCGCCTGACCCAGTAATTCCCGCATTTCGGATCAACGGCATTGTGACAGTTACGATGGCACTCCGGTCCCCCTTGCCTGACCAACTGAAATGCGATCCGCTTCCTGACTTACGCGCAACCTTCAAAACGCCGTTCTCGACAGATATTTCAAGGGCATCCAGCACTTTTTGCGTGCCCACAGCCTTTACGGAAAAAGCCTTGCCGATGATGATGCGCACATCGTCGGACCCGGCGAGAGTGACACCCTCAAAATCGACAGCGGTGAATGCACGTGTTTCATCGGCATCACGTGATGCGGACGAGCCTTCGCCACTTGTAGAACTGCATGCCGAAAGCAGTGTGAGAGCGACGACAGGGAATAATGTCTTCATTGCCGATATCCTTTACTGTATTATTACAGCAATACACACTGGTCGCCTGAATGCAAACGAAAAGGGCAGCCCTAGACGGACTGCCCCCAAAACCACATTCTACCGAAAACTACTCAGCCGTCTTATTGTAGATGGCCGCCGATTTCTTGAGAATTTCAATGATTTTTTGTGCTGCGGTCGGTTCATCAACTTGCTCCATAGCAGCAAGCTCGCGGGCCAATCGGCTGGTTGCCGCTTCGAAAATCTGCCGTTCTGAATAGCTTTGTTCGGGCTGATCTTCGGCGCGAAACAGGTCCCGCACCACTTCGGCGATTGACACGAGGTCGCCTGAATTGATCTTGGCCTCATATTCTTGCGCGCGACGCGACCACATCGTGCGCTTCACTTTCGGCTTGCCCTTCAGTGTGGTGAGTGCTTCTTGCATCTGTTTGTCAGACGACAATTTACGCATGCCGACGCCTTCGGCCTTGTTGGTCGGAACCCGCAGAGTCATTTTCTCTTTTTCAAATCGCAATACATAGAGTTCAAGCGCCATCCCCGCGATTTCCGAACTCTGCAACTCGATCACGCGGCCAACGCCGTGCTTGGGATAAACGACATAATCACCGACAACGAAGTCGAGAGCAGTGGATGCCATGGAATGGGAGCCTTTCTTGTCAAATCCATTGTGAAGCTTCGCCTGACCCGTTCAAAATATGGTCAAACGTCATCGGACTCTGGATTGAATAGTCTGCGCGAGTGCCGGTCACACCCGCATCTTATTGTTGAGTATAACAGATTCGCAGCAAAAATACCAGCCTTACGTATTTTGTTACGTAAGAATGCCTTGCCAACCTGCGAGGCAGCTGGAAATCAGTCCCCTTGGCCAGGCTCGGGAGAAAAGAATTTGTCGAATTTCCCCCCCTCTCCCTTGTGCGCGTCGGCGTCTTCAGGGGTTTGGTCGTTCTTGCGGGTTACGTTTGGCCACTGGGCCGAAAAATCCGTGTTCACTTCAAGCCATTTTTCCAAGCCACTTTCTGTATCCGGCAAAATTGCCTCGGCCGGACATTCGGGTTCGCATACGCCGCAATCAATACATTCGCTCGGATTGATGACGAGCATATTTTCGCCTTCATAGAAGCAATCGACCGGACACACCTCAACACAGTCCATATATTTGCACTTGATGCAGGCTTCAGTGACAACATAAGTCATTGCTGGTCTCTCCATTCAGCGGTTTGGATGAGCGTTAAGTTCCCTCCTGCCCTGCGTCAATCACATCGGGTGAATAACAGTGTTGTTTTCTGGCGCCCCAAAATGACCTCGCAGGGCTGGTCACAACTTCAAAATATGAAGATTGGGTGGCCGACTGCGGCCAAAATTGGCGGTTGTGTGTTTGACATTAACCATTTGAGTTTACATTGTGCATGTTAGGTCGAAGCTGGATCGATCATTCTGTCGCTTATTTCAGGAGGGCGTTGCGGCCTTGTTTCAAAATTCGGAACCGGCTTTTGGGGTTGTGGGTGGCACCGGCGCGTTGACGGTGCGCCAGTCGTTTACACATGTTCTCGCGTCGGACGGAATTTTCACCCGGATTCGAAAATCATACGACAGCTTGATGATTGCAGACTTGGCTCCCGATTTGGGTGCAGATATCGGATCGAAAACCTGGCGGCGCGGTGCCGGAACGTGCCTCCTGTTATGCGGTTCGGCAATTCTATTATCGCCGGGGTTTCGGCCACTTCCCGGGCATGCGCCGATGCCACTCGATGGAGCTGCTTGGGAAGAGAGCCGTGCGCAGTCTATTGCACCTATGGCGTGGGGCGGAGACTCTGGGAAGCGTATGGCGGCAAACAGCCTTGTGGTCCCGCTCACAAATTCTCCGGAACGCCCAACATTGGAATTACAAGCAACCATTGGCCGTGGCGATGGTTTTGTTCGCGTGCTTGAAAGAGCAGGTATAGGCGCGAGTGACTCAAACATCGTCGCGTCACTGGTCGCAAGCGCGAGTAAGCTGGCAGACATACCTTCAGGCACGGTCATCCCCATCATATTGGGGTCGCGGGCATCGCGCTCCACCGCCAGACCACTTCAATCCCTTCAACTGCGCGCGAGATTTGACCTTCGGATCGAGATTGCGCGTGTCAATGGCCGTCTTCAATTGGTACGAATTCCAATTGCTGTGGATACCGCACCGTTGCGGATACAGGGAAATGTCGGAGAAAGCTTGTACCGCGCAGCGCGCGCCGCTGGTGTTCCTGCCAAAACCGTGGAAACCTACATTCGCGCAATTGCGTCCAAGGTCTCATTGGAACGGGATATCATGGCAGACGCCCGGTTTGATATTATCGTCGAACACAGCCGTGCCGAAACGGGCGAGACGCGCGTCGGTAAACTCCTCTTTGCTGGGTTGAACCATGGGCGCAAGAAAACTCAACTCTTGCCATGGGACATAGATGGTCGGACGGAATGGTTCGAAGCATCCGGCGTGAGTCGGCGCAAGTCTGGCATGATTGCGCCAGTTTCAGGCGCGCGAATGAGTTCTGGCTTCGGGATGCGTTTCCATCCCATTCTCGGTTACTCCCGTTTTCACCAAGGCGTTGATTATGCAGCGGTTTATGGCTCTCCAATTCGCGCCGTTGCTGATGGCATAGTTGATTTTTCCGGGTGGCATGGTGGCCACGGGAAAATGGTAAAGCTCAAACATGATCGAGTTCTTGGCACCGGATATGCCCATATGAGCCGGATCGCGGTAGGCGCCGGAGCAAGAGTGATACAAGGTCAAGTGATCGGTTACGTGGGCTCAACAGGACTTTCGACCGGGCCACATCTGCATTTTGAAGTTTATCGGCGCGGCGCGGCGACAAATCCCCGGTCCGCCAAGTTTAGTGCTAATTCGCTTTTGAGCGGTAAAGAGTTGCAGGCATTTCAATCCCGCTTGAGAACACTACTCAATACTCCTGTAAATGGTAGCCAACCGCAGTCTCGGCTATAGGGTGTTGCGGGCTTTGTAATCCGTTTCAGTCGCGGACCGCATTTGTTTGCCGATCATTTTCCTTGGCTACGCCAGCGTTTTATGACGCGGTCCAAAATGTCCTCCTCACCTCCTGATTGCATCCAGAGGTCCGAAAAGACCGGGTCGGTAGACGCGGGCCGTTTGTCCGCTTCAAGGTCGTCAAAGGCCACACGAATTGGAATCGCTACGCCTTCGCCGCAAACAATACATTCACGATTTCGAAGTGCTGGAATCGTGTCGAGAAAACCGCGCGCACCTTCTGGCATCGCGGCCTTTACATACGCTTGGTCACGTTCATTGTTCAAGCGCATCGCAATGATTGTGCCGCATTGAGAGAGAACGCCTTCTGCCAAATCGGAAGGCCGTTGGGTGATCAATCCAAGGGAGACGCCATATTTTCGACCCTCCTTGGCAATGCGTTCAAGGATTCGGCGTACAGCACTGTCAGATGTATCGCGATCCGACGGAATATATCTGTGCGCCTCTTCACAGACCAGTAGAATTGGTCGCTGTGGCTCGTTTCTTGACCAGATTGCATAGTCAAACACCATCCGTGCCAAAACTGCGACAACAACCGACGTGATGTCAGAAGGCACGCCCGAAACGTCGATGATCGAAATTGGCTTGCCGTCCCCTGGCAGGCGGAAAATCCGCGACATGAAGCTCGCCATCGTGTCGGCGACAAGCATGCCCGAGAACATGAACCCATAACGCGGATCGGATTTGATTTCGTCTATCTTGGTTTTCAACCGCATATAGGGGCCGCTGTCACCGGCTTTATCTAATTTTCCCATTTCGGCCTGAATCATATTGGTTAGATCAGAAAGCAGATAGGGAATCGGCGAATCGACGGTAACTTTGGCGACCCCTTCTGCAACCCGGCTCTTCATGCGTGCAGAAAGCAGGCATTTTGCCAAAATGTCGGCATCCATCTGCTTGTCATTCCCCGACGACGTAAGGAATACTTCGCAATGTTCTTCAAAATTCATCAACCAATAGGGCATCTGTAAGTTTGAAACGTCAAACAATGCGCCATTCGTTTTGAAAGCGGCGGAATATTCCCCGTGCGGATCGATCATCACAATATGGCCTTGGGGCGCTAGTTCACAAATTCTGTGCAGGAGCAGCGCCGCAGCGGTTGACTTCCCTGTGCCTGTTGACCCCAGCAATGCAAAGTGCTTGCCAAGCAACGCATCAACATACAGCGCGCCTCTTATGTCGCGCGTCGGGTAAACAGTCCCGATTTCGATTTGGGGCCGGTCGTTGGCGGCGTACAGTTGCTGCATGACGTCAGAAGTTACTGCGAAAACTCCCGAATTTGGGCTCGGGTACCGCGTTACACCGCGTCTGAAGCCATATATTTTTCCGGTCAGACGCTCTTCATCACCCTCGCCAAGAAAATCGATTTGGGCCGTGATCATGGCGTTTTCGCCCTGTTGAACCGACAATGTTCTCACGTTCGCTATCAGCCAAGTCGATCCTACCCGTATCTTGATCTGGCTGCCGACTTGACCCGCCATCGCAAGACTTGGATCGGTTTCCAACTCGAGCCTAGCAAGCGCATCCGCAAATAGGCAGACTCTTGAGCTTGAACCTGCAATTTCAATCACGCGTCCGATTTCTGTCGGCCGGTTGCGGGACTGCGAATTTTCATGCGAAAAAGCGTCCGCGTCGGCTGATTGTGGCTGGAAACTGACAGGCGCCTGAATATCCATTTGAATTCAAAACCTTTCGCGGATGTGATTTAAGGTTTTGACCTACCGGATTATCGTAAACAAACTGGAAACCGAACGACATTTCAAGGCAAAGGAGCATTTAGTCCCAAGACCGATCACGACGGACAAGTCTGATCACGATGGGCTAGAAACGCCGAAACATTACGGCGGCCATCCAACCCAGAAACAATGATAACAGTACCGCGGCCAAGCCATAAAGGAATGGCCAAGCTTGTGCGGTCTCAGCAACAAACCTTTCAAAGCCTGATTTGCCAATTTCTATGTCACGCGTTGCAACAGCAAGGACGCGTCCGTCCCGCACCAAAAATGTTTCAGCAGAATAGCTGCCGACAGGCACTCTAGCTGGGATCGAAAGCCGCGCGCGATAGAGAACGCCTTCAGTGATCTCGACGCTATTGGCGGTCTGAGAATAGAGCGCGTTCTTTTTTCGCAGGTCAAGAAAGCCATTTTCAAACCGAAATTGGACTTCGGGACGCTCCCCACTTGCCGGCGACAGGTGAAGATTATCGAGTCCCAATTCGTAGATTGCGGCTGTGCGTTCGTCCAGAAGTTTGGCCAGTGGCTTTGAACTTGCGATCGCATAATATCCGGGGGCCGAACGAAAGTCAGCTTGTTCGGCATTGACCCAAATGAGCCCGCCTAATTTCTGCTTTTCATGAACCGTGATTGATTCAGAAGGCCCACGCAGCACAACAACAATCTCGGCATCACGAGATGGCACCCGTCCACCAGGATATAGTATAGCTCCAAAAAGCAGTAATTCCACGCCAGTAAAGCTGTAAGCAATTTCGATTTTGCGTTGTGAGACATCCGGCACAAGCGTTGGATTTGAGGCTGCTGGAAGCAGGATTGCAACGCATATCCAGCACAGGGAAAATAGCCTTCTCATCGCAGCTGGACTGAATATATATCGTCCGGGCGCCAACCCAATCCAAGGGCAAGACGAGCGGCCACAATCAACACAATGCTTGCCAGCATCAGCCGCAACCAATCCGGCGGCAGTCGCGACGCAAGGCGAGCCCCCAGTTGCGCGCCAACGACGCTACCCATTAGCAACAGAGCCGCGAGCACGATGTCGACAGCTTTGGTTGTTAACGCATGAACCATTGTCGTGACCGCTGTAACAAAAAGAATTTGAAGCAGTGACGTGCCAACCACAACGCGCGTTGACATGCCAAGAATGTAGATCATGGCCGGCACCATGATGAAGCCCCCGCCAATTCCAAGCAAAATGGTCAATATGCCTGTTAGGAATCCGAGGACGAAGGGCGCAATGGGCGAAATGAACAGGCCTGAACCGTAAAATCGCCACTTGAATGGAAGGCTGGAAACCAAAGGGTGATGGCGACGTTTGCTGGGTTGGCGTGGAAATCCATTCCTGCTTGCGCTGATGGCAATCCAGGCGTCCCGGGCCATAATGGAGCCGATCGAACCCAACAAAATAACATATAATATCGCGATAACTGTATCGCTCTGCCCTTCACTTTGCAGGAATGCTAGCACACCAGAGCCGGCTATCGAGCCTATGATGCCCCCGGCAATCAGCACAGCACCCATCCGGATATCGACACCATCTCGCTGCCAATGCGCCAAAACGCCCGACACACTTGCTCCGGTGACCTGCGAAGCCGCTGAAGCAGCGGCAACTGTTGGTGGGATTCCATATAAGATCAGGAGAGGGGTCGTCAGAAAGCCGCCCCCGACGCCGAACATTCCCGACAAAATTCCCACGGCTCCGCCTAGGAAGATCATGAAAAGTGCGTTCACCGAAAGGTTCGCGATCGGAAGATAGATATCCATGCTCTTGCATTCCTATACACAAGGCGCATTTTTCGGAAGTGCTGTGTTAGAAATCGGTTCCGATCGACAGCGCAGGTCCCGAACCGGGGAGGGCATCGCCAGCCAGCCGGAAGCGCCATTGCGCAGATGCGCGGAACGCAGTCGATCGAGAGGCCCACCGAATGCTTATTTCTGGGCCGCTGTCTATGCGACGCGCTCCCGGTTGCACTGCACCCCAAATTCCTGCGCCCACCCCAACCGTATAATTTCGGTCATGACTTATTACGCGTGAAGCGGACAATGCGCCGTCCAGAAATCCGTCTCGTTTGTGCAAGCCGACGATGCCGGCCTGCACATAGCCGTTGAGCACACTGGACCGTCCGATCGGCACATCCGAAGCGCCCGACGCGACCAGCAAAGCGACAGCATTTCTACCCATCTTGTCCAACCCGATACGGTGTTCAATGATCGCCGTTATTGGAAGCCGGTGCCCGTGACGCATACTTAGACCAAAAGCGGCCTCCTTTCCGCGAACACCATCTAGTGGCGCAGAAAACCCTGCGGTTAGACTCACTGCGACGCGTTCGCGCGTGGTTGGTAAATTGAATTTGAATCGACCGCCAAACTGGCTGCCGCTCAACAGCCCCGCGCCCGCAACAGAGGCAGATCCCGGCACTTGACGCAGGACTAACCAGCTGGCTCCGGTCAGTGTGACGGCCTTTTCTGATTTGCTTTCGGGCGGTGGCCGAGGAATGGCAACTTTGTTCGACAACGGTAGTGCCGAAAGTATTGGAGAACCAAAATCCATAGGAAATGCTATAAATGCGGTTGTTAAATCCCGATTTGGGCGGGCGACCAAGGAATTTATGGACGGGGGGTTTTCGCCGACACCTAAAATGCTGGCATTGCCACTTGCGACATCGACGACGTGGTGCGCTTTTGCGAGTGGTAAAGCTCTTTTCCCGACTGTTCGATGGGTCGTTTGCGGAGGTGCAACGTTGACTTGGGACAAGAAAATCAAGGATGCCCGCGTACCGAACCATCCAATAAGCACCATCGTCACAAATTTGAGGGCCGCACCATTCCGGACACTCATTTGGTAGCCGACCTTGGAAATTGGTGGGCAGTCTTGTCCCATTCGAACGCACAGCCACTGAGCATGCGGAGATATTGAACTGCCGCCCTCCGCGCTGCCATCATTGCGATGATGTTTGAAATGAACATACGTGGGATAGCCCGCATACCTTCCTGGGTCCCATAATGATGGCGGACAGACACAAAGCGCATGAGCGCGCGCCATATCAGTAAAAATGAACTGGCGATTAGTAGCTGGGGGTGGTCGTCGAACCAGTTTTGCTGCAAGTTTCCGGTCAGTGCCAGAATGAGGGTAAGGATAAGGGATATATATCCGGACAACAACAAGATCGCCGAAAGGAGAGCGCGTCGATCCCTGTACCGCATCCAATGTTCGGATATGCCTCCATCCCAACCCATCCGATCCCATCCAGCCAGCGCGATTCCGATCATCCACCGGGTTTTTTGGCGGACCGCTGTATCAATTGTTGCTGGAAAGTGAGATTTAACAGCAACCAGACCAGCGCCATTGGTTTCCCGCACCCGAGCGAAAGTTGACCGGCCACCGGCCTTCCCGATTCTGAGACCCAGTTCGTAGTCTTCAGTCAAGCTGTCGGCGTCAAAGGGGTTGTTGCCTTGCGCATCGGCAATGCGACCGAGCATGGATCGTTCCAAGGCGCAGCCAACTCCCGCCGAAGGTAAGCTCGCACCAACTGCTACACGGACCACCATTTCCTTTAGATGGGCTTCTGAAAATTCGTCAATATAGTGGCCTCCGATCCAGCGAGATGTTGGGTCAACACACGGCGAAACGGGGAGTTGTACAAGCGAAAACGTGTCGATCAATTGCCCAAAAACGGTTATTTCGTCGGAATGAACGACGTCTTCCGCGTCATGCAGGATGACCGCTTTGGCGAGGGATTTTCGGATCATTTCCTCATGACGCAGCGCATGCCACAATGTATTCAAGCAGTCGGCTTTTGTTGTTGGACCTGGCTTGTCGCCAACAACAAGCTTTACCACTCTCAGATTTGCATCGCGCACTGCGTCGATTGTTCCTCTGTCATTGGGATAGCAGCCCACAAAAATGACGATATTCTCGCTCGCCCATGCGGCTGAACTGTGCTGCAGCATATCGGATATCACTTCGAATTCGTCCCATGCAGGAACAAAAACGGCCATCCACTCCGCGCTATTTGGCAACTTGGGGTGGTGCAGCAGTTCCGATGATCTGCCGAGCGTGCCGTTAGCAACCAAACGGCATCGACCCAATATCCATATCAAATCAACAATCAGGTCATCTATCCCAATAATGACAAACCCGGCAGCGGCAAGCAGCAGCAACTCGCCTTGCATGATGTTCATGGCTATCAGCGTATTCACCTGCATGGATCGATCAGGCAGTAATAGCCTGACGAGAAAGCGTACGCGTTCGCTCAGCAAGCATTTTTTTCAGGCGGGGGTCTGAGGTCTCGCGAGACCGGTCAAATGGCCCCGGTTCGTCCCATGCGCCTTCGGGCCGGATAAGCAGCATAGGGTCTGCGTCCAAAGTCACGGCGTTTGGATGCGGTTTGGCCTCGCATATCATTTCGACATATTGGACGTTGGCAAAGGAAAATGCTGGTCGACTTTCCAATGGCCTAAATCCGAATACCTGCCAAAATCTTACAAGATCTAGGCGGCTGTGCCCGTACAGGCGGCGGTAACCTTTCATTCGGCAATGCTCGACAGCCGCGCGCACCAATTGGTATGCCAGTCGGCTGTTGCGATATTCCGCGCGAACCGCAAGCCGCTCAATTTTTGCAAAGCCGTCAAAGAAGCGCGCGCGAATACATCCCGCAACGTCGCCGTTGATTTTACCGACCCAATGTGTCGCACAGAAATCGTTACCGTCGAATTCTTCGGAATACAGGCAAAACTGCTCAGCCATGTAGGTGGCTGATCGTACCGAAAAAACCTGGAAAATGTCCTCAATCGTTCTCGCAATTGAGATCTGAGATTTGGGCTGAGGAGCAAAAACTGACTCCTTTGTAGGGAACACCACAAGTAACTCTGACTTACATGTCGGATAATAGCTTTTTGCGGTCGAAAACCCAGCGGTCCGGTGCAGGCGGGCAGCGTGATCATTGGTCGACACAGAGAATATGGGGCAGGGCCACATCAGATATTCATCCAGTGCAGATGCGATTGCGCTTAGTCGTCGGCCGAATGACCCGGGCATATATACAAGCCAAATATATATTGCATTAGGCTGTTCGTCCCTGCCGCAAATCCACCTTTGGTCTGGCCGCAATCCGTCAAAAACGCCTGTGATAAGTGCTTCAAGGCCTAATTCCGTCAGTGGCAGGATGGCGAGTAGTCCACCTAGCTCCCCGGTGACTGGATCGGGTTCAGCTATCCGGACAATATCCGGATTTTTTTGAAGCACTTGAGCGATCACTTGATCTTCAGCGATTGTAACATTTCGGCGCGCGTTGGTAAGCAAGGGTTTGATACTCTGCCAATTAGCCGGCCGTAGAATGGCTTGGGATCGCGCCGCCCGGTCAAGGCAACGCCAAACCGTTGGCGCAAAGCCAATTTTCCGGAACCCGGATTGCCCGGTCCTCAGGAAAGACTGAGTATCACCGTCGTTTTGTATCATTGCCGCGCCCCTTTGTATCGTCTAGCCATTGCGTTATGGTTTCTGACTCGGTGACCTTAGTGGATGCACTTCAAGGGGAGGCGATCCAAAATACTGAACGGGGTGTTCAATTCCGTGCACCACCCTCGCTGTGTAATTTGTTGGACCGTGTGAATTGGGAAGATTTGCATGTGCTACGCAATGTTGCCGATGCAGTCAGTTTGAGGCGAGCGGCATTAAACTTAGGTGTTTCGATAAATACGGTGCGCGCAAGAATCGCCCGACTTGAGACAGCGCTTAACACTACTTTGTTTGCCCGTGACCACCACGGCCTTCATATCACGGCCGAGGGCCGGGCTGTTTTGTCTGTTGCCAATGAAATACGATCAATCAGCTCAGGATTGCCATCGGATCAAGGCAATAATATCTTAGTCAAGCACGGTGAAATTCGGATTTGTGCGTCAGAGGGTGTCGGGACATTTTGGCTAACACCACGCTTGCCGGAGCTGAAATTGAGTGTTCCGGACATTCTCGTGTCGCTGCACAGTTTCGTGGATCAAAAACAGATCAAGCCAGGCGACTATGACATCGCGATCGGTTTCGAGCGCCCTGATGACCCCGAGACAATTGTATCAAAACTTGCCACGCTCCATTTTATGCCTTTTGCGTCCGAACAATATATTCGTGAATTTGGCATGCCAGAAAATCTTGACGATATGCTTGGGCACCAATGCATTCAACAAGATGCGCCGGGCTTGAATTATGATGCTATGCGATTTTTCTTTACCACTGAGATGATGAAGCGTCTTGTTTCGATCAAAGTCAGTTCAAGCTATTCACTCTTCTGGGCCGTCGCTAGCGGTGTTGGAATAGGGGCATTGCCCACATATGCGCGGGCGATAAGCAAAAAGGTGCACCCTTTAGACCTGCCGATTAGGATGAAATTTGATTTGTGGTTGTCATATGGACGCGGATCTCGTTCATCGGCTCCCGTTCGCGCTGCCATCAACTGGTTGAGGGCAAGTTTCGACGCTAATCGCTATCCATGGTTTAGTGAGAAATTTGTTCACCCAGACGAATTCGATGACCCGACGCGCGACATTCATGTCGTCCCGATGTTTGACCATCTGGTTGATGATCAGACCTGATCGTCGCACTCTTGTGCGACAAAGGACACGCATATCATGAAACTGCTCTGGATTGCCCTTGCCACCTTTCTCGCAATGATCTTGTCGATTGCAGCTCGTGGCGATCCGATTCCGC
>JANNWX010000167.1:0-2584 GCA_031409315.1 Sphingomonadales bacterium
CGATGGCCGCAACCGCACGTATAAGGGATGGTAAGCTGGAATTGTGGATGTCCACACAAGCGCCCGGGCTCGCACGCCAGGCCGCCGCCAAAGCAATTGGATATGACGTGGCCGATGTCATCGTTCACCCCGTCATTGTGGGCGGTTCGGCTGGGCGGAAATATGAAACCGAAATTGCGGCCCAGGTCGCAGTGATTGCCAGTCAGATCGACATGCCCGTGCAACTTGTCTGGTCGCGGTCTGAAGATATGTTGCATGATCGGTTTCGACCGCCAGCAGCTTGCCGTATTGTCGCCCAATTGGGGGCCGGAGCGCAGGTTGAGGCTTGGCGCGCGCGAATTGCAGTTGTGCCGACGGTTCTTGAAACAAAAGCGCGGCTGTTTGGCGGGGCATCACCGCAAGAGGCAATGGCATCTGTCGCGGGCGAAAGCATCGCTTCGGCTGTTGATGGGGCGTTCCCGCCTTATGCGATCCCGAACATCAGCATTCGTCACCATCCGGCCTATACCGGCATCCCATCGGGAAAATGGCGATCCGATGCGCATAGTTACACCGCCTTTTTCACTGAATGTTTCGTTGATGAATTGGCAGTCAAAAGCGGCGTCGAGGCCTTTTCATTTCGTATGGCGATGCTGGGTGCCAATCCAAGGCTGGCTTTGTGCTTGTCAAAAGTCGCCGTTCTGGGTGGCTGGCAGGGTGGTGGCAGAGGCACACGGCAGGGCATTGCCTGTCACATGATGCGCGGCAGTTTTATCGCGATATTGGTCGAAGCCAGCATCGGCGATAATCAACGAGTCGTGGTTGACAAGATTTTTGCGGTCGCTGATGTCGGCCTTGTCGCGCATCCCGATATCGTGCGTCAACAGATCGAAGGCGCGATCATCTTCGGGATGTCAGCAGCGACCGGCAACCGGGTTGTGGTGGATCGCGGCCTGCCTTCCCCGCGTCATTTGCGCGGCCTTGGCCTGCCACTATTGGCGGATTGCCCTGAGATTGAACTGGAAGTCATTCCTAGCCGGGAACCATCGGGCGATTTTGGAGAGATTGGTGTGCCTGCTGTGGCCCCGGCCATTGCCAACGCGTTGTTTGCCGGCAGCGGGCGGCGTTTCCGGTCCCTGCCGTTGATGCCGGCAAAACTGTGATGGATCGACCGCCGGAACATCCCGACGCACAGACAGGCAGGATTGCTATTTTGTTGGTCAATCTGGGGACGCCGGATGCCCCCACCAAGGCCGCTGTGCGCCGTTATTTGAAACAGTTTTTGTCTGATCGCCGCGTTGTCGAAATTCCGCCCATATTCTGGCAACCGATCTTGCGCGGCATCATCCTTCCGACGCGCCCGGCGAAATCCGCGCACGCCTATGCTCAGATTTGGACTGACCAGGGATCGCCACTCGCGGTGATCACCAGCGAACAGGCATCGGCATTGGCAACATGTTTTGGCCGCACAGTGCATGTCGACTGGGCTATGCGTTACGGACAACGGTCAATTGCCGAACGGTTGGGAATCTTGAAAGATCAGGGCTTTGATCGGATATTGATCGCGCCGCTTTATCCGCAATATAGTGGCGCGACGACAGCGACTGCCGTGGACGCCGTAGGTGTGGCGCTTTCCAAAATGCGTTGGCAGCCGACGACCCGCACCCTGCCACCCTATTTTGATGCAGACGAGTATATCGGCGCGTTGGCGGCGTCCGTCACCGCTCATTTATCCGCGCTTTCATTTGTGCCCGAAGCACTGGTCGCCAGCTTTCATTCCATGCCGGAACGCACATTGCATCTGGGTGATCCTTACCATTGCCACTGCCAGAAAACTGCGCGCCTGTTATCGCAAGCACTTGGCAGACCGTTGATCGTTTCGTTCCAATCGCGCCTTGGGCGGGCAAAGTGGCTCGAACCAGCAACGGATAAGATCTTGGAATCGCTGCCTAGCAAAGGCATCACGAAAGTCGCCGTTTTTGCGCCAGGATTTTCCGCCGACAATCTGGAAACGCTTGAAGAAATTTCCATCAGGGGCCGGGCGTCATTTCTGGAGTCTGGGGGGGCTGATTTTGCTTATCTCCCCTGCCTCAACGCGAGCGAACCCGGCATCAAAATGTTACATGCTTTACTTTCACGTGAACTTGAAGGCTGGATAAACCCGGACTAGGCTCTCTGAAATTAGCAGGAGAGACTCATGGCCAGAATCGCACTTGTAACCGGCGGAACACGCGGCATTGGTGAGGCGATCAGCCTTGCCTTACAGGACAAGGGAATGACGGTTGTTGCCAATTACGGAGGCGATGACGCAAAGGCCGCGTCATTTAGCGCCGCGACCGGCATCAAGACGTACCGATGGGATGTTGGCGATCATCAAGCCTGTCTTGATGGCTGTGCGCGGGTTCTAGACGAAGTTGGGCCGGTTGATGTTCTGGTCAATAATGCCGGGATTACCCGTGATGGGACGCTGCTGCGCATGACGTATGACATGTGGCATGATGTGATGCGGATCAATCTTGGTGGCTGTTTCAACATGGCAAAGGCGCTCTTTCCCGGCATGCGGGAACGCAAATGGGGCCGCATCGTCAACATCGGATCGAGCAAC
>JANNWX010000168.1:0-3113 GCA_031409315.1 Sphingomonadales bacterium
CGAAGTCTTCCACCTTGAGAAACTGCCGAAAAAGCTCGTCATCGCCGGCGGCGGCTATATCGCCAATGAATTCGCCGGCATCTTCCACGAATTGGGTGTCGAAGTGACGCTGATCAACCGCGGCGACACCATCCTGCGGGACTGGGACCCGGCACTGCGTGACCGGTTGCTGACCATTTCGATGGCCAAGGGCCTCAACTTCAAGTTCAATTGCAAGCTGAAGGATGTCGAGAAAACCGAAACCGGCGTCCGCATCAACCTGCATGATGCCGATCCGATCGAGGCCGACATGTTGCTGTGGGCGGTCGGTCGCCGGCCCAATGTCGAAGGCCTGGGGCTGGAAGCAGCCGGGGTGACGCTTGATGATCGCGGCGCCATTGCGGTCGATGCCGACAGCCGGACCAATGTGGCGCATATCCATGCCGTCGGCGATGTGACCGATCGCATCCAGTTGACACCGATCGCGATCCGCGAAGGTCATGCCTTTGCCGACACGGTTTTCGGCGGCACACCCCGTACGGTGGATTATCAAAATATCCCGACAGCCGTGTTTGCCAGCCCGCCACTCTCAGGCGTTGGCATGACCGAAAACGAAGCACGGGCCGCACATGGCGACGCAATTAAAGTCTACAAAAGCGATTTCCGCCCGATGAAAAATGTGGTGTCTGGGCGGCAGGAACGCGGGCTTTATAAAATGATCACGGTTGGCGCGAAAGAGAAAGTCGTTGGTCTGCACTTGATTGGTCCCGACAGTTCCGAAATCCTGCAAGCCGCAGCAATTGCGGTCAAAGCGGGCCTGACCAAGGCCGATTTTGACGATACCATGGCGCTGCACCCGAGTATGGCTGAGGAACTAGTGCTGCTTAAATAGCGGGTCGGATCATGATGGTTTGAAACAGCTTGGACTCGATCAATTCGTTCAACCAGCGACGTAGATAGGGCACCGGCTGCGCATCAAACCAGACGCGGTCCGTCGCCGCGAATTGCCGTACGAACGGAAAAAGCGCGATGTCAGTGAGGGATCGCGACGTGCCGTTCAGATAAGCATTACTTGCCAACCGCACATCAAGTGTGCCCAAAAATTCCATGCCCAAGGCGCGTGGGATCGCCGTATCCTCCATACCGTGTCGATTAGGATATTTATACCGGTCTAGCGCGATTTTGAACGCGCCGTCATTGCCTAGAATCAGGCTTTCATCCTGCCCCAACCACCCGTCTGGATCGCTCTGCTCCAGCGCCCAGCGCATGATATCAAGGCTTTCGTCGATCACTTTCCCGTCAGAGAGAACCAGCAAGGGGACGGTGCCTTTGGGTGAAAGTGTTAGCATTTTCAGTGGTTTATCACGCAGTGAAACTTCATATTGATCGACTGCGATACCGCTTATTGTCAGCGCCATGCGCGCGCGCATCGCATAGGGGCACCGACGATAGGTGTAGAGGAGGGGGCGGTCAGCCTTCATCGCGCGGGTCAACCCCAACATGGCCACGCCCGCGCTTTTTTGCGAGGGTGACCTGCTTTTGGCGCTCGGCATAGCGCGCACGCTGGGCATCATCGCGGGCGGCGTGGCAATGCGGACACGACTGGCCCTCGATATATTGCGGCGAAGCCATATCATCCACGCTTAAGGGGATGCGGCATGCGTGGCAGCGGCCATAGGTGCCAAGGCTCAACCCGTGACCAACGGATACCCGCTGGTCGAAGACGAAACACTCGCCCTGCCAAAGGCTTTCGGGTTCTGGAACACTCTCCAAATAGCGAAGAATGCCGCCTTGGAGGTGATAGACATCATCAATCCCCTCAGCGCGGAGGAATGCCGTCGATTTTTCGCACCTGATACCGCCGGTGCAAAACATGGCAATTTTTTTGCCTTCAAATTCGACGCGGTGATCCTTGAACCATGTTGGAAAATCACCAAAGCTTTCGGTCTGCGGGTTGATCGCGCCTTTGAACGTGCCAATCCCGACCTCATAATCATTGCGGGTGTCGATGACGATAGTGTCAGGATCAGCGATCAGCGCGTTCCAATCCTCAGGCGCTACATATGTGCCTGCGCTGTTGACAGGGTCAATTCCGGGAAGGCCCAGTGTCACTATCTCTTTCTTCAAGATCACTTTCATCCGGTAAAATGGCATTTCGGTGGCGTGCGAATATTTGACATCGAGGTCAGCACAGCCGGGTAGGGTGCGGATATGCGTGATAATCGCGGCAATCGCACCGTCGCTACCAGCAATCGTGCCGTTCACTCCTTCTGTGGCGAGCAGAATCGTGCCCTTGACGCCCTGTGCCTTGCAAAGGTCAAGTAACGGTTGGCGCAACACTGCCGGATCGGGGAATGGTGCAAAGCGGTAGAGCGCAGCAATTGTGAAGGGGGCAGGGGTCATTTCAGCGCAGCCGCTTACAATAGTCTTTGAGAAAATCCTACAGAGGCTCAACCCACCCTGTTCGCCACCAAATCATCCACCACGCTAGGATCGGCAAGTGTGCTTGTATCCCCCAAAGAGCTCACATCTCCCTCTGCGATCTTGCGTAATATCCTACGCATGATCTTGCCGCTGCGGGTTTTTGGCAGAGCGGGGGTGAACTGGATCGCGTCCGGCGTTGCGATGGGGCCAATTTCTGTGCGGACCCATTTGACCAGCTCGGCACGCAAAGCATCCGACGTCGCTTCGCCTACGTTCAGTGTGACATAGGCATAAATACCCTGACCCTTGATCTCATGCGGCATCCCGACGACTGCGGCCTCGGCGACCTTTGGATGCAGCACGAGCGCGCTTTCAACCTCGGCCGTGCCCATGCGGTGGCCGCTGACATTGATGACGTCATCAACCCGCCCGGTGATCCAGTAATACCCATCCTCATCACGCCGGCAGCCGTCTCCGGTGAAGTATTTACCGGGATAGGTCGTGAAATAAGTCTGGAAGAACCGCGCGTGATCGCCCCAAACGCTGCGCATTTGCCCCGGCCAGCTGCGCGCGATGCACAGATTACCTTCGGTGGCCCCGTGCATGATATTGCCCTCCCCATCGACAATCTGCGGATCAACACCGGGCATCGGTTTGGTCGCGCTGCCGGGTTTGAGGTCTGTCGCGCCTGGCATCGGTGCAATCATGGC
>JANNWX010000169.1:0-3203 GCA_031409315.1 Sphingomonadales bacterium
CGATGCGCAGTCGGCAGCGCCCGATGGCCAATACTGGCTGATTATCGGCGATGATGTCGGGCTTTGGCGGGCTGTGGCGTGCGGGCGCGTCCACGCGCGGTTCGATCGTGTCGATTATCTGGTCGATGATTGACGGTCCACCCTTGCCAGACTCTGCCCTTTTCGTCAGAAGGGCCTCGATTTTGGGGCCAAAATGGCGTCGATATCGGGGAATGTGACGCCATGACAGTCAATGCAATCGAATTTGCCAGTTTGCTCTGTTCGCGGCTATGCCACGATCTTCTCAGTCCGGTCGGCGCGCTGAACAACGGGCTTGAACTGCTTGCCGACGAACATGATCCGGCAATGCGCGCGCAAGTGCTCGAACTGTTGAACGATTCCGCTAAGGCATCGGCCAATAAGCTCAAATTCTTTCGCCTTGCCTTTGGTGCGGCCGGGGGCTTTGGCGACATGGTCGACGCGCGTGAGGCCAAGACCGCAATCGAAGGATTATTTAGCGCAAGCAAACGGATCGAACTGGGCTGGATGGTCACCGAACCTTCGCTGTCGAAGCCTGCGATCAAGGTGCTTCTCAATTTGGCGATGATTGCGGGCGATGCGCTGGTGCGCGGCGGCAAATTGCATGTCGGGGCCGAGGCACATGACGGGCGCACCGAAATTGTCGTCCGGGCAGAGGGTGAACGGCTTGTGCTTGATCCTGAATTGCGCGCGGCTTTGTTGGGGCAGACTGCGGCAGCGGCGCTGGCCCCGCGTGCGGCGGCGGCATGGCTTGCGCACCAGATCGCGGTTGAAAGCGGTGGGGGCATTCAGGTGTCCGATCCCGATGCGCCTTTCATCCTGTTCGGTGCGACGCTGATTTACGCCTGAAATTGATCGAATTTTGGGGCTTTCCTAACCCGATCTTAACCATGGTGCGGCTTAAAGGCTTTTAAGTCTTGGTCGAGGTTTCACATGGACGATCTGGTAGGCGAATTTATCGCTGATACGCGCGAAGGTTATGAACGGGTTTTGCCCGATCTTGTCGCGTGGCAAAACGATCCGGAAAACCGCCCTGCGCTCGATTCCGTTTTTCGTTTTGTCCATACTGTGCGAGGAAACTGTGGCTTTTTGAATTTTGAACGGTTTGAAAAACTGTGCGTGCCGACCGAACAGGCTTTGGTCGCGGTGCGCGAAGGCAAATCGTTTGAACTCGCCTTTGTCGCGCGGATCGTTGCCGTTATCAACCGTATCGGCGCGCTTGCCGACGCGATCGAACTGGGGCTTAGCCTGTCCGCCCACGATGAAGGGGCTTTGGTCGCCGATCTGGAAAATGTTCCAGCGCCCGCCCCGACGGCACAAAATGCCGTTGCCGCCGCGCCACAAGGTCGGTCACGCACGATCCGAATTCCGGTTGACCAGTTTGACCATCTGGCGTCCTGCGTCGAAGGCGTGGAAGCGGCCTTTGGCAGCATGCTAAAGGGTTTGATCGCAACACCCGAAACCCAACCGGTATTTCTCGCCCTTTCGCAATCGATTTGCGCGATGTCACAAGCCCTCACGACCAGCCGTATGCAGCCACTCGACCGGATCTATACCGGTCTTGACCGGATCGTCGACCAAACGGCCACAGCGCTTGGCAAGAAAGTCGCACTAGAACTTGTGGGCGGGAGTCTGATGGTGGACCGCGATGTTGTCGATGCGCTGCGTGATCCTTTGTTGCACCTGATCCGTAATGCGCTTGATCACGGTTTGGAAACGCCCGCTGTCCGTGCAGGCGCAGGAAAGCCCGAAATAGGCACGCTGCGGGTTGAAGCACGGATTGACCATGATGACCTAGTGTTGACCATTGCCGACGACGGACGCGGGGTTGATCCGGTCGTGCTGGCAACCGCTGCTGCAAAAGCGGGCATTGCGGTGCCCGATAGCCTCTCTGACAGTGACATTGCTACCCTCATCCAGCGCCCCGGGCTTTCGACGGCGGGCGCAACAACCGTGCTTTCTGGTCGCGGTGTCGGGATGGATGCCGTCAACGCCAGTGTCCAGCGGATGAACGGGGCGCTCGGATTACAGAATAGAATTGGCCAAGGACTAACCTTCACCCTCACCATTCCCCTTAGGAGCAAGATGGCCGATGCAGCTTGAATGCCTGATCGTCGATGATAGCCGCATGGTGCGGGCCATCGCCAAAAATATGGTCGAAGGGCTCGGCATGACCGTGTCCGAGGCGGCGGACGGGCGCGAAGCTTTGATCCAATGTTCACATAAAATGCCTGATCTTGCGCTTGTTGACTGGAATATGCCGGTCATGGACGGGCTTGATTTCATTACGGCCGTGCGCGCTGACGAAAAGTTACGCGGAATGAAGATTCTACTTTGCTCGACAGAGGTCCGGCTTGGTGAAGTCCGCAAGGCGATCAAAACTGGCGCAGATTCGTACATGCTCAAACCGTTTGACCGCGAAAAATTGCTCCATCGCATGCGCAGGTTTGGCCTCAACTGATCTGGCCCGTAAAGGGTTCACATGAACGTCCAGCACCAGCAGCGATTCGGCGCATTTGATATTGGCGTCGCCGCGATCATGAATTTGATGTGGGGACTCAATATCATCGCGGTCAAAATGTCGGTCGACTTGATCGATCCGATGACGGCGGCTTTTTTGCGCCAGTTCATCGTGCTGCTCGTCTGTTTTCCGGCGCTAAAGGTCATGCCGGGTAAAATGCGCGAACTTGTTGGGCTTGGGATATTGTCGGGCGCAATCTTCTATATCGTAAATAACCTGTCGCTGGTCGTTGCTGACAATATCAGTGCATTGGCCATTGCCGGGCAATTGGGGGTTCCATTCTCTCTGATTCTGGCAATCATATTCCTCGGTGAACGGATCCAAAAAACCCGGATAGTCGGGATGCTCTTGTCCTTCGCTGGCATCGGCTTGCTCGTGTTCGATCCAGCGGCAGCCAAGGAAATTCCAGGGATCGCCCTGACTGCCTTGGCAAGTCTCGTATGGGCATTTTGTTCGCTCATCCAGCGGCGCTTGGTTGGAACGCCGGTTTTGACCATTTATGCATGGATCGGTTTGGTCGGGTCGGTAATTTTGTTGCCAATCGCGTATCTGAGCGAACCACAAAGCTTGCTGGCCGTCCCGTCTTTGCCGATTTCGTCGCTTGCCTGGGTCGCTTTTTCGGCAATAGGATCAACAGTGATCGGCCAAGGCGCAATGAGTTGGC
>JANNWX010000170.1:0-9401 GCA_031409315.1 Sphingomonadales bacterium
GTAAAGCCGGTGCGAAGCTGCGCCGTGACTTTATCGAAGTGCAGCATCTGCTAGTTTCAAAAAAGGGCCCCGCTGACTTTGTGAGCAAAGCTGACCAGATGGCTGAGCGGACCATTTACGACGAACTGATCCATGCGCGGCCCGATTGGGGGTTCCTGATGGAAGAGGGCGGCGAGATTGCGGGCGATCCGGATAAGCCGCGATGGATCATTGATCCGCTCGATGGCACGTCAAACTTTCTCCACGGTATTCCCCATTTTGCAATTTCGATTGCGGTTGAGGAAACCCTGCCGAACGGCAAAACAGAAATCACCTCTGCTCTGGTCTACCAGCCACTGACTGATGAAAGTTTCTGGGCCGAAAAGGGGCGGGGGGCTTGGCTTCAGGGCCAGCGCCTTCGGGTATCGGCACGGCGGGATATGTCAGAGGCGCTGATTGCGACTGGCATTCCGTATCTGGGCCATGGTGATTTTGCGCAGTGGAGCCGGATATTCGGCGCGGTCGCGCCCGAGGTGGCCGGTATCCGACGGTTTGGTGCTGCATCGCTTGATCTGGCGTGGGTCGCCGCTGGACGTTTTGACGGTTTTTGGGAAAGCGACCTTGCGCCGTGGGATGTTGCTGCCGGCATGTTGATCGTGCGCGAAGCTGGCGGGTACGTCACTGACTTCCGTGGCGGGGATCGTTGTATCGAACGATCCGAATTTTTGGCCGCAACCGATGTGCTTCATTCCAAATTGCACAAGATGATTGCCGGGGCGCTGCGCACCTGATGCGGTACGCGGCGGCCTTGCTGCTGATCGCTGCGCCACCACTGGCGTCTGCGCAAGACGTGACTTCCGCGCCGACCAGCGCCTTGACCGTCCGGCGGCAATTGGCACCTTTGTTGGAAAAGAAGGATGTGGCGGCATCGCTTGCTCACCTTCGTTTGCTCGCCGAAATGGGCTATTCCTTGTCAAAGCCGTCGCAAGATGCATTTGCAACCTTTGTCGATCCAGCAACGATGGCCGTGATCAGTCAGCATTTTGCCGACAATAAAATTGCCCTGACGAACAGCAAGCCCGAGCGCATGTTGCCGACCGATCTCAAATTGGTTGAGGGCATCGCCTTTGATCGACAGACGAAAACACGATATTTCACGACCGTTGTCGGGCGGGCGTTATGGCGTGAACAGAAGGGCAATCTGTCTGTTGTTAAACTGCCCGCGACTGCCGGAAGCCTGTTCGGGCTCGCGCTTGATTCCAAACGGCGCACGTTGTGGATCGCGTCGGGCGCTGTTGAACAGACACCGGATCCAGAAGGGGCCTTCAAGGGCCTGATCGGGCTTGATCTGTCTGGGCGGAATGCCCCGATACTGGTGCCGATGCCGGACGGCGGCAGCCCTGCCGACATCCTAGTGGACGGCGACGGCAATCTGTTCACAGCGGACGGCATGAACGGGGGCGTTTACCGTTGTTCGGCGCCCTGCAGATCGATGACTGTCCTAGTGAAACCGGGGCAAGTGCGCGGGCCGCAGGGCATGGCGATTTCTGGCGATGGAAAATCGCTCATCATTGCGGGATATGGAACAGGGCTTTGGCGAATTGGCCTTGGGGACGGGCAATTGTTTCCAGTCCGATCAGCGGTGCCGGTGATGCTCGACGGAATCGACGGTATCGCGCCACATCACGCCGCGCTTTACGCAATCCAGAATGGAACATCGCCGCGCAGGATCGTCAAAATCACGTTGTCGAACGATGGTGGCACGATCAAGCACTTGAAAGTTCTGGAAAGAATTCCCGTCGGTGCTGGGGAGCCTTCACTTGGCACAATCGAGGGAAAGCGCCTGACCTATGTGGCGGATGCGCAGTGGGAAAACTGGGCCGCTGGCGGGAAACCGGTGGCAGGTGCGACCCTTCGTCCAACCGCAATCCGGTCGCTTGCGCTCGACTGAATTGGTTTTTGTCAATTTGGGGCAATCGCAGGGTCTTCATATGCTTGCGAAGGTGCTTTTGCTGGCCTAAAGCCGCCACGAATCCCGAACTTTCTGTCGGGTATCGGGGAGCGTTTTCATGGCATCAGTTGCTGCGGGATATTTGCCAATCCTTCTTTTCCTTGGGGTTGCGCTTGTCCTGTCAAGCGCATTCGTTTTCCTGCCGATGATTGCGTCGCGCTTTACCGGCACGCACAACCCGACGGCCGAAAAATTGAGCGAATATGAATGCGGTTTCCCGGCATTTGAAGGCAGCCGATCGCAATATGATGTGCGCTTCTATCTGGTCGCCATATTGTTCATCATCTTTGATCTAGAGGCGGCGTTCCTTTTCCCGTGGGCGGTGAGCCTTGGTGAGACGGGCTGGGCCGGCTGGACAGGTATGATGGTCTTCCTCGGTGAACTGGCGCTGGGGCTTGCCTATGCTTGGAAAAAGGGAGCTTTGGAATGGGAGTAGATCTTACCATACCCCCTGCCGGAACGCTGCCCGACGCAAGTTTTTTCAACGGACTGAACGATGAATTGACCAATAAGGGCTTCATCGTCATGTCGACTGAGGAATTGTTCCAGTGGGCGCGCACGGGATCGCTCTGGTGGATGAGCTTTGGCCTCGCCTGCTGCGCGGTAGAGATGATCCACGTCAATATGCCGCGCTATGATCTGGAACGGTTCGGCGTCGCCCCCCGCGCTTCCCCACGCCAGTCGGATGTGATGATTGTTGCTGGCACGCTCTGTAACAAAATGGCCCCGGCCTTGCGCAAAGTTTACGATCAGATGTCGGACCCGAAATATGTGATTTCGATGGGCAGCTGTGCGAACGGCGGCGGCTATTATCATTATAGCTATTCGGTTGTGCGCGGGTGCGACCGGATTGTGCCGGTGGATATTTACGTGCCGGGTTGCCCGCCGACCGCCGAAGCGTTGCTTTACGGGATCATGCAGTTGCAGCGGAAGATCAGGCGCGTCGGGACGGTCGAACGGTGACCCACTCCGCCCCAAAATACACGTCCAACAAAGGCGTTGCGGTCGCCATTAAAAAGGCGCTGGGCAAGGACATGCTGTCGATTGCCGAAGCCAATGGCGAGATTGCAGTCAGCGTGAAGCGTGGCGCCTTGCTCGGTTGCATGATGCAGTTGCGTGATACATGCGATTACCAGCAATTGATGGAGATTGCAGGCGTTGACTGGCCGGATCGTGATCCGCGTTTTGAGGTTGTTTACTGCTTGCTGAGCCTCACCAAAAATCACCGTATCCGTGTTCATGTGGAAACCAATGAGGATCATCCGGTGCCAAGTGTGACCGGCATCTGGCCAGTTGCAGGCTGGCTGGAGCGTGAAGTATTCGACATGTATGGCGTTCTGTTTGAGGGCAACACCGATCTGCGCCGCATCCTGACCGATTACGGCTTTTCTGGCCACCCGCAACGCAAGGATTTCCCTTTGTCTGGCTATGTCGAGCTGCGTTATTCCGAAGAGCATAAACGGGTGATGTATGAACCGGTGAAACTGGCCCAGGATTTCCGCAGCTTCGATTTCATGAGCCCATGGGAAGGTGCTGACTACATTCTTCCCGGTGATGAGAAGGGCGCGGCGAAATGAGCCTCATCAAGGAAATCGCGCCGACCACCGGTGATGAGCAGATCGAGAATTACACGATCAATTTCGGCCCGCAGCATCCCGCCGCGCACGGTGTCCTGCGCCTAGTGATGGAACTCGATGGAGAAATTGTCGAACGGCTTGATCCCCATATTGGCCTGCTCCACCGTGGCACAGAAAAGCTGATTGAGCATAAGACCTATCTTCAGGCTTTGCCCTATTTCGACCGGCTGGATTATGCGTCGCCGCTGGCGATGGAATATACGTATGTGCTGGCGATTGAGAAATTGCTCGACTTGCAAGTGCCGCTCCGCGCCCAATATCTGCGGGTGTTGTTTGCTGAACTGACGCGCATCGGCAATCACATGATGAACCTTGGCGCGCATATCATGGATGTCGGCGCGATGACGCCGTTCCTGTGGATGTGCGAACTGCGTGAGGATTGCTACGGGTTTTTTGAACGAGCAAGCGGTGCGCGGATGCACTGTGCGTATTTCCGCCCCGGCGGGGTGCATCAGGATGTGCCCTTGAAGCTGTTGACCGATATTGGCGATTGGCTCGATACGCGGGTGCCGCGCTTGTTTGAAGATGCGATCAGCCTTGTCGCGGACAACCGGATTTTCAAACAGCGCAATGTCGATATTGGTTTGGTGAGCCGCGACGATGCAATCAAATGGGGCTTTTCCGGCCCGATGATCCGCGGCGCGGGCATCCCGTGGGATCTGCGTAAGTCGCAACCATATGATGTGTATGACCGGATGGAGTTCGACATTCCGGTGGGCACCAAGGGCGATTGTTACGACCGCTTCATGGTCCGTGTCGAGGAAGTCCGCCAATCCATGCGCATTATGAAGCAATGCCTGCGCGATATGCCAGAGGGGCCGATTGCGTCGGATGACCGCAAGATCGTGCCGCCCAAACGCGCCGAGATGAAGCAGAGCATGGAGGCGCTGATCCATCACTTCAAACTCTACACCGAGGGGTTCAAGGTGCCTGCGGGGTCCGTCTACGTTGCGACCGAAAGCCCCAAGGGGGAGTTTGGGGTCTATCTGGTGGCGGATGGATCGAACAAGCCCTATCGCTGCAAGATACGGCCGACGGCCTTTTCGCATTTGCAGGCGATGGATTTCATGAGCCGGGGGCATATGCTGGCGGATACGACGGCGATCTTGGGTGCGCTCGATATTGTGTTCGGGGAGTGTGACCGGTGATTGACATGCTCAAGCATCGCAATGTCGTGTCGGCATTGATCCTTTGCCTGCCGCTTATCGCGCTCGATTATTTTGGCATCGGTGATCTGGGTTATTTTGTAATCGTGCCGGTGCTCACCTTGGTGATCATCATACTGACAACCTATGCGACGATCATGAAGGCGCGCGGTGGAGCTGGCAATGGCTGAGTCTGCTGTAATCCCCAACGAAGCCGAAACCCGCGCCAAGTGGGGCAACTTCACCTGGACTCCCGCGAACAAGAAGGTCGCCGCGATGTATGTCGCGCGTTATCCTGCCGGGCGGCAGCAATCGGCGGTGATGGCTTTGCTCGATCTCGCACAGCGTCAGGTAGGCGACGAGACGAAAACGCAGGGCTGGCTGCCCGTGCCGGTGATCGAATATGTCGCGGGCCAGCTCGGCATGCCGTACATGCGCGCCTATGAGGTCGCGACCTTTTACACCATGTATAACCTCGCGCCCGTTGGCCGCTATCATGTGCAGGTCTGCGGGACGACGCCGTGCATGTTGCGTGGCTCCGATGATGTCCTCGCGGCGTGCAAAAACCGGGGCCTTTTGAAGGGCGGGACGACGCCGGACGGGTTGTTTACCTTGACCGAGGTTGAGTGTCTGGGCGCCTGCGCCAACGCGCCGATGGTGCAGATCAACGACGATGTTTTCGAAGACCTGACCTATGACAGTATGGCCGCAATCCTTGAGGCGATGGCGACAGACCGGCCGGTGAAGGTGGGGCCGCAGATTGATCGCCAGACAAGTTGCCCAGAGGGCGGGGCTACGACGCTCAAAGAAATGGTGTCGACCAACCATGATTATCGGAAGGCGGGATGATGCGCTTCAATCGTGGTGTGGGTTTCATGCTGGTGGCGGTGCTTTTCATGTGTATCGCAGTGTATCAAGCCACCGGCGATCGTGGCGGCAGCGCCGTCTGGATTGCTTTGGGGGCAGCATTCATCGCGCTTGGCGCAGCGCAGGCGAAAAAGAGTAAGGACGGCGACGATGAGCCTCGCTGATAAAGACCGCATCTTCACCAACCTCTATGGCTTTCAGGATTTTGGCCTGAAGGCCGCCCAAAAGCGCGGCGATTGGGATAAGACCAAAGAACTGCTTGAGATCGGCAATGACGAGATTATCGAGCGCATCAAGGCTTCGGGCTTAAGGGGCAGGGGCGGCGCGGGCTTCCCAACGGGGATGAAGTGGAGCTTCATGCCCAAGGCCCCCACTGACAATCGCCCCAATTTCCTTGTCATCAACGCCGATGAGAGCGAGCCGGGCAGTTGCAAAGATCGGGAGATTATCCGCCATGATCCCCACAAGCTGATCGAAGGCGCGCTGGTTGCGGGCTTCGCGATGCGGGCGCGGGCGGCCTATATCTACATTCGCGGCGAGTTTATCTTTGAGGCCAAGGTGCTGGAGGCCGCCGTTGCGGAAGCCTATGCGGCGGGCTTGATTGGCAAGAATGCCTGTAAATCTGGCTACGATTTCGACGTGTTCGTCCACCGGGGGGCGGGCGCCTATATTTGCGGCGAAGAAACCGCGATGCTCGAAAGCCTTGAGGGCAAAAAGGGCCAGCCGCGCTTGAAACCGCCTTTCCCTGCGGGCGCGGGGCTTTATGGCTGCCCGACGACGGTCAATAATGTCGAGAGCATTGCGGTTGCGCCGACGATCCTGCGGCGCGGGGCGGAGTGGTTCAAGGGCTTCGGCAATCCGGGAAATGCGGGTACGAAGCTGTTCCAGATTTCGGGCCACGTCAACACGCCCTGCACCGTCGAGGAAGCGATGAGCATCCCGTTCCGCGAGCTGATCGAAAAGCATTGCGGCGGCATTCGTGGCGGCTGGGACAATCTCCTCGCGGTGATCCCCGGCGGCTCCTCGGTGCCTTTGGTTCCGGCGCACGAGATCATGGATGCGCCGATGGATTTTGACGGGCTGAAGGCGCTTGGCTCGGGCCTCGGCACGGCGGCGGTCATCGTGATGGACAAGTCGACCGACATCGTCCGCGCCATTTCGCGGCTGAGCTACTTCTACAAGCACGAAAGCTGCGGCCAATGCACGCCTTGTCGTGAGGGTACTGGCTGGATGTGGCGCGTGATGGAACGGATGCGCACGGGCGACGCGGATGTGTCGGAAATCGACACGTTGTACGACGTGACCAAGCAGGTCGAGGGCCACACGATCTGTGCTTTGGGCGATGCGGCGGCGTGGCCGATTCAGGGGCTGATCAAGCATTTCCGGCCCGAGATGGAGCGGCGGATTGCGGAACGTGGTAGAGAGATGCTGGAGGCGGCGGAATGAGCGCGCTCCCTAAAATCCTCCCCGGAACGGGGAGGTGCCCCATCGGGGCGGAGGGGGCCCAACCTTCCACCGGTACTGTCCTGTCCCGAACTTGGGACCCCTCCGTCGCTTCGCGCCACCTCCCCGTTCCGGGGAGGATTTTCACGTGGGATGTGCAGCAATGAAAAAATCCAAACTGTTACTGGCTTTGGCAGTATATTTCGCTTTTTTAAGCGTGGCGAATTTGCTCGGCATTTCTGAGGCGCTCAACCGGGATATGCTTTTTCGTGTTCAAGCATTCGTTGGGATTATCTTCGGGCTAGCATTGGCTGTTGGACTATTCCGGCACGATGCTTGGACGCCCAAAGTGTTCATAGTAGGTGCGGCGCTGATGATTGTCTTAAACTGGTTTTGGCTCAGGGCGCATCCGCCGGAAGGTATGTTCTGGGGAACAAAATGGCTGATTGCTGTGATATTGAATTTGTTTCCCGGTGTCTTGCTGTTCCTTCGTCGCGCTTGGTTTCGGTCAAGCGTTGAAGGTGGATTGAACGAGGTGCCTAATGCCTAAACTAACCGTAGACGGCACCGAAATCGAAGTCCCCGCCGGAGCAACCGTGCTCCAGGCTTGCGAACTTGCAGGCAAGGAAATTCCGCGGTTTTGCTATCATGAGCGGCTGTCCATCGCGGGCAATTGCCGGATGTGTTTGGTTGAGGTTGCCCCTGGGCCGCCCAAGCCTCAGGCGTCATGCGCACTTCCCGCTGCGGAAGGGCAGATCATCAAGACCAATTCGCCGATGGTGAAGAAGGCGCGCGAAGGGGTGATGGAGTTTCTGCTCATCAACCACCCGCTCGATTGCCCGATTTGCGATCAGGGCGGCGAGTGTGATTTGCAGGATCAGTCGGTCGCTTACGGGCGCGGATCATCGCGCTATCCCGAGAATAAGCGTGCGGTGACCGAGAAATATATGGGGCCGATTGTCAAGACGGTGATGACCCGCTGCATCCAGTGCACGCGCTGTATCCGTTTTGCCGAGGAAGTGGCGGGGATCGAGGAAATCGGCGCGATTGGGCGCGGCGAGAATATGCAGATCACCAGCTATCTTGAGCGCGCGGTGACGAGCGAACTTAGCGGCAATGTCGTTGATCTCTGCCCGGTCGGTGCGCTGACATCGAAGCCTTATGCGTTCGAGGCACGGCCTTGGGAGTTGAAGAAGACGGCGAGCATCGACGTGATGGACGGTGTTGGCACCAACATCCGCCTTGATGCACGTGGGCGGCAAGTGCTGCGCGCGCTGCCCCGGATCAACGAGGATGTGAACGAGGAATGGGCGAGCGACAAGACCCGCCACGCGGTTGACGGATTGATGCACGGAAGGCTCGACAAGCCCTATGTGCGCAAGGACGGGAAGTTGGTTGAGGCAAGTTGGGCAGAAGCCTTCGACGCGATCTCAAAGGTTAGTAAAGGTTATGCAAACGACGTTGCCGTGATTGCCGGGGATCAGGCCGATTGCGAAACCATGTTTGCGGCAAAAAGCCTTGCGGAAGCCATTGGCTGCGTCGGCCTTGAGGGGCGTCAGACCGGCCTCGCCTATGATGTTTCGGAACTTTCCGCAGTAAATTTCAACACCGGCATCGCGGGGATCGAGACTGCCGATGTGATCCTGCTGGTCGGGTCTGATCTTCGCCGAGAAGCGCCGCTCGTCAATACGCGGATTCAGAAAGCCGTGCGCAAACACCGCGCCAAGGTTTTCGCCATCGGCCCGCAAACGGACCTGACATACAAGGTCGAATGGCTGGGGGATGACCTTTCCGCACTGGCCAAAGCACCCAAGGCGCTGGCCGATGCGCTCAAATCCGCCGAACGTCCTGCGATCATCGTTGGCGGCGGCGCGCTGCGTTATGAAGGTGTGCACGGCACGGCGCTTGCCTTTGCGAAGAAATACGGGTTGGTGAAGGATGCCGCTTCGACAGGCTCTGGACAGGGCTGGAACGGATTTAACGTCCTGCACTTTGCCGCCGCGCGGATGGGCGGGTTGATGCTCGGTTACGCCTTTGACGGCGGGATCAAGGCATTGGCCGCGCATAAACCCAAACTCGCTTTCTTCCTGGGGGCAGATGAGGTTGCGTATAACCTATTTGGAGAAACAGTCAAGGTATATATTGGCCATCACGGTGATAAGGGTGCTGCGGCAGCGGATATCATCCTGCCGGGCGCTGCTTACACCGAGAAATCTGGCACCTATGTGAACCTCGAAGGCCGGGTGCAGCGCGGCGAGCGTGCGGTATTCCCGCCGGGCGACGCGCGCGAGGATTGGTCGATATTCCGGGCGCTTTCTG
>JANNWX010000171.1:0-12381 GCA_031409315.1 Sphingomonadales bacterium
ATGTTGTGGACGGCCGCAAATGATCCTTTCAATTCCTCGAAATCGGAATGGATCGGCTGCACCGAGGCGAGGATCAATGT
The DNA here is from genome assembly GCA_031409315.1 of Sphingomonadales bacterium. GTDB lineage: Bacteria > Pseudomonadota > Alphaproteobacteria > Sphingomonadales > Sphingomonadaceae > Aquisediminimonas. The sequence goes on from JANNWX010000171.1 coordinate 81, forward strand.
ATCAATATCGCTATCCAGCACCCGGCGGACAGCCGCCTCTTTCTGACTAGGGTCGAACGCATCGGCAAATTCAGCGGCAATGATCGGATTGTCGCGCCGGGCAATTGCGATGCCCGCGCGCGCCATATCCACGGTCTGGCGGTAATGAGGGAGTATGCCGCCGGGCAGGCGGGCATAATAAATGTAGCGCGCCTTGGCACTGGTTTTGGCGGCGGCTGTCGACATCCCCTGCTGACGTGCCGGATAGAGGAAATGGCCAATGTCATGCGGGACTGTCTCGGATGGATTTTCCCACCGCAATTCGCCGCGCCGGTATTTTTCAATCCAAGCGACGCCGTCTACATCTTTGGTATTGCCATAAAGGTCCGCCAGTGCGGTTGGTTCAAACCGCACCGATGCATGTGGATGCTGAGGGTCGATCAGCACAATGCCATTGTCCCCCCCGGCAAGAACGTTGATTGGCCAAGGAATGGCTTCTGATAATAATTTGTCGAGGAAATTGACGAAGAATTTTGGTTCGAACTGCTCGGGTTGCGCCAGCCCGACAACGATCAGCCCGGCCTTACCAGTGACATGATTATCCTTGCTGTTGATGACGCTATTGGCATCCCACCGGTCGTTGCGGTTCATCCACCACAGACCGGCCCCGACGACAGCAAAGAACAACAGGGTCCGCCATGTGCCCCCCCATATTACCCGCATTGCCGTTCGCATCGTCTGCCTCCATTATCGTCATCTTTGCCAAGCAGAATGGGGCTGGTTGGTCAAATAGGGATAGTGCACGCCAAACCTATCCGCTTGCCGGATAGTCGTTCACGGGCGCGGGGGGAACACCCCCTGCGCCGCGTATTGGGGGAAATATGAAGACAGGTGGGATCAGCATCATCGGCGCGGGGTTGGGCGGATTGACCTGTGCCATCGCGCTCGCCCGCGCTGGCATCACGGTCAAAGTCTATGAGCAGGCTCCCGAACTGACCGAAGTGGGGGCCGGGATCACGCTTAGCCCCAATTCCAGCCGCATTCTCATTCACCTCGGGCTTGGCGCTGATCTGGAACGGCTCGGCTATGTTCCGCCCAAGCAGTGGACGCAAAACCTTCACAGCGGCGTCTTGCTGGTCGAACGCGAACGCGGTGCTTTGATGGAGGCGCAATACGGCGCCCCTTACACTCATCTTCACCGCGCAGACTTGCACATGTTGCTGGTGGACCGGCTGGCATCGCTTGCACCGGGGGCCATCGCCCTTTCGCACAAGCTGATCACCGTTCACCAGACGCCCGAGGCCGCGACGCTAGAATTTGAAAATGGCGATAGGGTCAGCGCGACCCTCGTGATCGGTGCGGACGGCGTCAAATCGGTCGTGCGCGACCAGTGTTTTGAAACCGCACCACCGCACTTCACGGGCCAAGTCGCGTGGCGCGGGGTTGTGCCGGTTGAAGCCTTGCCAGCAGAAGCACAGGCGCTGCCGCCCGGCATCTGGATCGGCGAAAGACGTTTGTTCATGCGCTATCCGATGCGCGGCGGCAGCCTCATCAATTATGCCGCCTTCGTCAATCTGGATGGCTGGGATCAGGAAGGCTGGGCGATCCCGTCGACCCTTGATGAATTGATGGACCATTATCATGACGCAGAGCCGAACCTGCGCGCGATGATTGCGGCAACCCCCGCAGACCAATTGTTCAAATGGGCGCTTCATGCCCGCGATCCCCTGACAAGCTGGATTGCGGGGCGGGTGACGTTACTGGGTGATGCGGCGCACGCCATGTTGCCGTTCATGGGGCAAGGGGCGGGAACGTCGATAGAAGACGGTATGGTGCTCGCCCGCTGTCTTGCAGGCTATCCACAGGAAGAAGCAATGCTCCGTTATGAACGGGCCAGGCGCGATCGCACCACCCTGATCCAAACCCAGTCGCGCCTGCTCGGCCTGCAATTTCAGGGCAAAGATCCGGCCAGCTTTGGCAAAGGCCCGATCCAGAACGAAGAAACACTCGGGCTGTTCGCCTATGATGCAATCAAGTGTCCGATTTGAAGGGAAAATAGAATGGCCAATATCGTTATAACTGGCAGCACGCGTGGGATTGGCCTCGGTCTGGCTAAGGCGTTTCGCGCTCAGGGCCATAACGTCGTCATTTCGTCTCGTGGGCAGGCTGCGGTTAACGCTGCTTTGGCGGCGGTAAAAGCCGTTCTAGGTTCTGGAACTGTCGTTGGTCACCCGTGCGATGTCGGTGAACAAAAACAGGTTCAGGCGCTCTGGGACGGTGCCGTCGCCAAACTTGGCAGCGTTGATATCTGGATCAACAATGCCGGCGTGACTGGGCCGAAACGCAACCTGCCTCTTCTCACTCTGGCTGATATCGAGCCAGTGATTGCCACCAATATCTGGGGGATGATCTGGGGCACGCAAATCCCGCTGGCTGGCATGACGGCGCAAGGGTCGGGCAAAATCTTCAACTTCGAAGGCTTTGGTTCGGACGGCATGACTGCGCCGGGCCTGACCATCTACGGGTCAACCAAACGCGCACTCACATATTTCACCAAAAGTATGAATAAGGAGATCAAGGGTTCACCAGTCCTGCTGGGCACGATCAGCCCGGGTATCGTCGTCACCGACCTGCTTGATTCATCGATGGACGAAGACCCAGCGGCCGTCGCCCGCACAAAACGCATATACAATATCCTTGCCGACAAAGTCGAAACCGTCGCCCCTTGGATCGCGGAGCAGGTGATGGCGGCAAACAAGCCGGGAGCGGCCATCAAATGGCTCACCACGCCCAAAGCCGCACTGCGATTCTTCGGGAGTCTAGTGCGGAAACGTGATCTGTTCGGGGGGTGAGGGGTGTTTTCCCCCCTCAAATCACCGCGCACACCGTCTTAGTTTCCAGATAATTCTCCACCGCGCCTTTGCCAGCGTCGCGGCCCCAGCCGCTCATTTTCATTCCGCCGATGGGCAGCGACGGATCATACATTGCGTGGCTGTTGATCCAGACGGTTCCGGCCCGCATCCGTCCGGCCAACCGGTGGGCGCTCGACAGGCTTTCGGTCCAGATGCTGGCGGCAAGGCCGTAGTCGCTGTCATTTCCAGCGGCGACCACCGCGTCCAGATCATCGAAACTTTGGGCAACAACGACCGGGCCGAACACTTCCTCGCGCACAATTGCCATGTCGGCGCTGACGCCGGTGACAAGGCTCGGCGTGATGAAACTTTCATTGGGTCCGGTGGTGGTGCCTCCGCACACGATGTCCGCGCCAGCCCGTCGGCTATCGTCGATGAAGCTAGCGACTTTGGCGGCATGGGCGCGCGATACCAGCGGCCCCATATTGGTTGCCGGATTAAGCCCGTGGCCAAGCGTCATGCCCCGGGCATAGTCCGCTATGCCCGCAATCACTTTATCGAATATAGCGGCATGAACATAAAGCCGTGCCCCGGCGATACACACCTGCCCCCCATTGAAGAAAATGGCGTTGGCAGCACCTGGTATGGCAAGGTCCAGATCAGCATCGGGCAGGATGATTACCGGCGATTTTCCGCCCAGTTCCAGCGTCAGCCTTTTGAAAGTGCCCTTGGCAGCGTCAATCATCGCACGGCCCGTTGAGGTTGATCCGGTGAAAGCAATTTTATCAACACCGGGATGGCCGGCAAGTGCGGCCCCCGCCTCTCGCCCGTATCCGGTCACCAGATTGACGACGCCGGCGGGAAGCCCCGCCTCCACCATCAATTCAAGTAAGCGAACAGCAGTGAGCGAGGTATCCTCGGCGGGTTTGAGCACAATCGTGCAGCCAGCGGCCAGCGCCGGGGCAAGCTTCATCGCGGTGAGCACCAAAGGCGAATTCCACGGCACAATCGCGGCGACCACGCCCACCGGCTCCTTCACTGTATAGGCCATGATCTGTTTGCCCGGCGGCTGATAGGTAATTGACGTCGGAATCGTCGCCCCCTCGATCCCGTTGGCAAGGCCTGCACAGTATCGGAAATGGGCGATGGCTCCGGGTATCTCTGCCCAGCGCCCGACGAACAGGGGCTTGCCCTGATCAAGCGTTTCCAGTTCCGCCAACTCGTCGATATTGGCTTCGATAACATCCGCAATCCGCCACAGCAATTGCGCGCGCGCCATTGGCGTCATCGCTGGCCACACACCAGTTTCAATAGCCAAGCGTGCCGCACAAACAGCGCGATCCACATCGACCGTCTGGCCACGCGCCAAGGATGCAAGCGCGTCGCCGGTAGCTGGATCAAGCGTTTCGAAATTGCCAGCGTCAACCGCGTCAACCCAAATGCCGCCGATCAACATCTTGTGCGGACTTCGCGACAGAAAAGCCTTGGCAGCGGTGGAAATTTCGGGTCGAGTGATGTCGGTGATCTGCATAAAAGGAACCTAATATGTTCAGAGTGCCCAATGCAATGCCCGCGACAGACTATCCGGCCAGTGGAGAGTTTGCACCGCTGCGCCGCATTGTCGGGCAAGGCACGCGAAACGGCCATGGAGGATAGATATCATGACCGACCCAAGACCCTTTTTGGCAACGACCACAGATTTTTTTGCCCGACGACACAAGCAACTGATCGGCGGATTGTGGCGGGACGGCGGCGGCGCACAGATCGATGTCGAAAACCCCGCAACAGGCGGGGTAATCGGCACTGCGACGTCGGCCACCACTAAGGATGTAGACGCGGCGGTCGCGGCGGCACGCGCGGCATTTGATGGCGCTTGGGGCGCACTATCGGCGGCAGACAAGGGCCTGTGTTTGTCGAGGTTGGCCGACTTGGTCGAGCGCCATGCCGAAGAACTGGCCGAAATCGAAGTCGCCGAAAATGGCATGGCGTATCAACTTGCCCTTGGCACATTGACCGGATTCTGCGTCCCGTTCCTGCGGTATTATGCCGGGTGGCCGACCAAAATCACGGGCATGACCTTGCCCGGTGAACCCGCCATGCGCCCGGGCTTTGAATGGTTGACCTATACTTTGCGCGAACCCGTCGGGGTGGTGGGCGCAATCATTCCGTGGAATGCGCCGTCGTCGATGCTGGTGCTCAAGGTTGCCCCTGCGCTGGCCGCCGGGTGCACACTGGTTCTAAAACCGGCTGATCTGACCCCACTTGGCGCGGTCCGCTTTGCCGAATTGATCGATGAAGCGGGCTTTCCGCCCGGCACGTTCAACCTTGTTCAGGGCGGGGGCGATGTCGGGCGGATGATGGTGCGCCACCGCGGCATCGCCAAAATCAGTTTTACCGGCTCAACCGCTGTCGGGCAGGAAATCGTGCGCGAAGCCGCTTTTGATCTCAAGCGGGTTTCGCTCGAACTCGGCGGAAAATCGCCGGTCATCGTCTATCCCGATGCCAATCTTGACGAAGCAATTCCCGGTGCGGCGATGGCCTGTTTCTTCATGTCGGGCCAGAATTGCATGGGGGGCACCCGGCTGTTCGTCGAAGAATCGATCCACGACGCCTTTGTTGACGGCATGAAACAGGTCACATCTTTCCTGCCAATGGCCAACGGGATGGTGGATGGCGCGCTGATCGGACCGCTCATTTCCGCCAAACAACGCGCGCGGGTGCAGGGTTATTGCGATGGGGCAATCGAAGCGGGGGCGACTTTGGCACTGGGTGGTGTTGCACTCGACGGCCCCGGCCATTTCTTTCAACCGACGATTTTTACCAACGTCACGCCCGACATGGCTTTGGCCCGTGAAGAAGTGTTCGGCCCTGTTCTCGCCGTCCAGAAATTCAGCGCCAACGACGAATCGGCGATGTTGCGCGCGGTCAACGATACGACCTACGGCCTGTCCGGTTCGGTCTGGACCCGCGATCTGGCAACCGCACACCGGATTGCAAAACGGGTCGATGCGGGTCAGGTGTCGGTCAACGTCCACGCCGCCATCGCGCCAGAAACGCCTTTTGGCGGCAACAAACAGTCCGGCTGGGGCCGCGAATTCGGCGCCGAAGGACTGGACGCTTATCTGAAAACCAAGGCCGTCACGATTAACTTGGGCCCCACAAACGCACTTGGATAAATTGAGCCTTATTGATTCTTAATCCCTCCTCTCAAAGGGGAGGAACTTCATCGACTGCCGGTCGCCCCACCCTTGGGGTCACAGCGGTCGGCATCTTTTGTTCAAGCGGGGCCAGCCAGCTTGCTGTCTTTGCCCCCACCGACACTTGCGGAAGCGAAGCCATCAGCCCCTTGTCGATTTCCCATTGGTTGATCAGTGTGATTGCCTGTGCCGCTGCTTTGTCCAGACTCTGGGGTTTGCGCAGCGCATGGTTGATCAAAGCATCGCCAAAAAAGGTCCAGTCATTGCCCGGGGCACAGCCAAACGACGTGCGGTCGGACGCGGCAGCCGTGATAATGACGCTGTTGTCGCTGGCAATTTTGGGAACGAAGACGCCCGAATAGCAGGCCGAAATCAGAATGATCCGGCGTTCGATACCCAATCCGTCAAGCAAGGCCGCCAGCCGTTTGGGTGCGATCATCCCAAAGCCGTTGGTGCCGTCACGGTAAGCAAGGCCAATTGTCGCGTCGCCGTGGCTGGTCGTATAGAGGATCAGCACATCTTCCTTCAGGTTCATTTTTGCTGCGACCGCACTGAGCACCGCTGTGAGGTGCGGCGGCGATCCTTGCGGGAACGCTGTCTTGTCGCCAGTTGCCAGCGTGATACTATGTCCGGCCGCCCCGTAACGGCGGGTCAGCACCTTGCCCGCCTCGGTCGCTTCGCGTGTGAAAACTGGGTCGGAATCAAGGCTGATCGCCACCACAAAGGCATCGACCACACCGGGACGTTGCGGCGTTATCGCGGCAATGGCGGCGGCAAGTTTCTTGTGCTGCGACAGATACCAGCCGGCATCGCGGCCCTGTTCGGCCGACCAACCTTCGCTCGCGGCTTGTTCGTTATTGAAGGCACCTTGGCTCACAGCGGAGGAAGAGAGCAAGAAGCAAAGCAGGGCTGCGCTATGTTTGATCCTGTTCATATCCTATCGCACCACGGTTTATTGTGCGGGTCAAGTCTAGGTCATGAACTCATAAATATCAGGTCTGAGGCAGTAAACTGGGGAAGATATCGAATGAAAAGGTCCGCCGAAGATAGTTTACCTATCTTCAAGGGCGTTTTCGTTCGAGATCGATGCCAGTTTACTGCCTCAGACCTGATATTTATGAGTTCATGGCCTAGGGTGGCTGTTGCCCGCAACCCGAATAAGCGCCATGGTATGTGCAGACAGCAAGTAAAGGAACAGGCAGTGAAATTGGCATCCTTAAAAGGCGGACGTGACGGGCGGTTGGTCGTGGTTTCGGACGATCTGGCCTATTTCGCTTATGCCGGGCATATCGCCACGACGTTGCAGGATGTGCTGGACAATTGGGATGATCTTGCCCCCCGACTTGAACTGCTGGCAACCGATCTGGGCCACGGGGCAATCCCGCGCGAACGGTTCCATGAACGCGATGCCGCCGCGCCCTTGCCGCGTGCCTATCAATGGGCCGACGGTTCGGCTTATGTAAACCATGTCGCGCTGGTGCGGCAGGCGCGGGCCGCAGACATGCCGGACAGTTTCTGGCACGATCCGCTGATGTATCAAGGTGGCTCTGACGGGTTTTTGGGGCCACGCGATCCCATACCGCTGGGCGATCCTGCTTGGGGCTGTGATATGGAAGCAGAGGTTGTCGTGGTCACTGGCGACGTGCCTATGGGGATCAGCGCGCAGGAGGCCCGCAGCCATATTCGCCTTGTCGGCCTGACCAATGATGTGTCGCTGCGCGGTCTGATCCCGGATGAACTGGCCAAGGGCTTCGGCTTTTTCCAGTCAAAGCCCGCCAGCGCCTTCTCGCCGGTTTTCGTGACACCGGATTCGCTGGGCGCGCGCTGGGATGGCGGCAAGCTCCACGGTGCCCTCAATGTCGATTTGAACAATCAGCCGCTTGGCCGCGCCGACGCTGGGGTTGATATGACGTTCGATTTTGGCCAGTTGATCGCCCACGCCGCAAAAACCCGACGGCTGGGCGCGGGCACGATCATCGGCAGCGGCACCGTTTCCAACCGCGATAAAGACGGCGGCCCCGGTAAACCAATCAGCCAGGGCGGGCTTGGTTATTCCTGCCTTGCCGAAGTCCGCACCGTAGAAACCATCCTGCACGGCAAGCACGAAACCTCCTTCATGAAACCGGGTGATACCGTGCGCATCTGGATGGATGATGATCGGCATCATCCGATCTTCGGCGTTATCGAACAGGTCGTGGTTTAGGCGCTCACCCTATGGCTTGCGGGCGAACACCCGCTGTCCGCCGATCCACGTTTCCAACACCTTGGTCGCGCGAAGTTCAGACGGTGTCACCATCATCGGATCGCGATCAACTAGGATGAAATCGGCGTGCAGCCCCGGCGCGATGCGGCCGACTTTCGCTTCGGCAAAACTGGCATAAGCGGCACCCGCAGTGAAGCCTGCCAAGGCAGTTTCGCGGCTCACCCGTTCTTCAGGGCGCCAGCCGCCAAAGGGTTCGCCGCGCCCGTCTTCGCGGCTGATCGCCACCGCAAGCCCCGCAAACGGATCGGGGCTTTCGACCGGCGTATCCGAACCAAAGACAAGTTTTGCGCCCGCTTTTTGCAGGCTCGCCCAAGCATAGGCCCCGGCCAGCCGCCCCGGCCCCAGCCGTGCCTCGGCCATTGTCCGGTCGCTGGTCTGGTGCACCGGCTGCATCGATGCGATCACGCCAAGTGCGGCAAAGCGGGGGATGTCAGCAGCGTCAAGTATTTGGGCATGTTCGATCCGCCAGCGCCGGTCGCCCTTATAGGTCAGGTTCATTTCGGCAATTCCGTCCAGCACCTGTGCGTTCCCCGCGTCGCCAATCGCGTGGACGGCAATCTGGAACCCGTCCATCGCCGCCCGGCTCATCAAATTGCGCAGCTTGGCATCGTCTAGAAACATGTTGCCGCGTTCCCCCGACCTGTCGGCATAGGGCGTTTTGAGCCATGCCCCGCGTGATCCCAGCGCCCCGTCGGCAAACAGCTTGACCCCGGCCATCCGCAGCCGGTCCCCGTAAAGCCAGGGCGTCGGCTCCCCGCCCGCAATGGTCAGCATCGGCTCAATCCCGTCGGAATAGCTGAATATCCGCATCTGGAGCCGCCCGGCGTCGCCCGCCCGGCGATACGTCAACCAGTCATCCACTGTCGTTCGCATGTCGGCAATGCCGGTAATCCCGAACGCGATCAGGCGTTCTTGCGCCTTAACAAAGGCAAGATCGCGATCCTTGGTCAACGGTGGCGGCACCGCACGCTGCACCAGTTCTGCCGCCGCATCGACAAAAACGCCACTCGGCTTACCCGCCGTCAGCTCTATCCGCCCGCCCTTTGGCGACATACTTTTCGCGGTGATGCCTGCCGCCGCCATCGCGGCAGTGTTCGCCCATCCGGCATGACTATCGACCCGGATAAGCCAGACCGGACGATCCGTAATCCCGTCCAGATCGGCGGCGGTTGGAAAGCGGCCCAGCTTCCACATTTCCTGGTTCCAGCCGCGGCCAATGATCCAAGGGCGCTCCGGGTTGGCCTTGGCATAGGCGGCGATCGCATCCTTGGCCTCATCAAGAGATGTCGTGGCCGACAAATCAAGCGTCAATGCTTGCCAGCCCAAATCCATCACATGCCCGTGCGCATCGATCAGCCCCGGCATCAACACTGCATCCTTGCCGTCCAGCCGGTATTTGGGCTGCGGCGGATAGACGCAGGGCTCCCGTTTCTTGCACTTGGACAGGGCCGGCGCTGGCCACGGCGCGCTGAGCAAGCGGACGACCTTGCCATCGTCGCCGATCAACAGCCCGGTAAACCGTTCCACCTTGCCCCCGGCACCAATCGTGATGCCGCGCACATTGTCGATAAGCGTATCGGCATGGGCGGGGGGGGCGATGAGCGCGAGGAGGGCGCAGAACAGCCCCCACCCGCCGGAGTGACGTTCCGGTTTGAAACGGGAGCGCTTTGGAAAATCAAACATCATTTACAGAGCGATAGGCCGCGTAACTCACAGACTCAAGTTTCCTTATAGAAACACTTGCTTTTGTTCCTATAATGTCCCAACACTGGGTCGAATAATGACAGTTTGTCCAAAACTGTCCCAGAAAGGTGACGCCGATGCTCCAAAGCCGCACTGAATTTGCCGTTTTGCGCGAACGAGCCTGTCTCTCAGTCGAAGAAGCGGCTATGCTTGTCCACGTGAGCGAACGGACAATCAGGCGCTACGAAATGTTCGGCAGCGGCGGGACAGAAGCACCGGCATTGGCACTCGATTTGCTGCGCAGGATGGCAGCTGCGGTCGTCCCTGAGAATCCGTATCCGTCGGGATTTCGCTTTATCGATTTATTCGCCGGAATTGGTGGCTTGCGAAGGCCGTTCGAGGAAATTGGCGGCCACTGCGTATTTACGGCGGAATGGGATCGCTGGGCGCGCCAGACCTATGCGGCCAACTTTCACGATGACCCCCTCTCGCACGAATTTGCCGAAGATGTCCGGCCCTATGCAAACGAGCCTTGGAAGGTGCCGGAGCATGATATGTTGTTGGCCGGGTTCCCCTGCCAGCCATTCTCAATCGCGGGGGTTTCCAAAAAAAATGCGCTGGGCCGACCGCACGGTTTCTTGTGCGATACCCAAGGCACGCTTTTTTATGATCTTGCCAAGATCATCGATTTTCACCGCCCCCCGGCTTTTCTCCTTGAAAATGTCAAGAATCTGGAACGACATGATGGCGGCCGCACCTTTGCGACCATCATGCACGTTCTGCGGAACGAACTTGGCTATCATGTCGATTACCGGGTTATCAATTCAGACGCTTGGGTGCCCCAGAAACGCGAACGAATTTTCATTGTGGGATTTCGTGACCCGACAGCGTTTAGTTTTGATGATATTATCATTCCTAGCGGACGTCGCCCTGTCCTTGGCGACATTTTCGAAACCGGCGTCCCAGCAAAATATACTTTAACAGAGCATCTCTGGAATTATCTGCAACGCTATAAGGAAAAACACCAAGCCGCTGGAAACGGGTTTGGCTATTCGCTGTTCGGGCCTAATGATGTCTCCCGCACGTTGTCGGCACGCTATTATAAAGACGGCTCTGAAAGCCTGATTGCGCAGCCCGGTAACCGGCCCCGTCGCCTGACGCCTCGGGAGTGCGCCCGGCTAATGGGGTTCGACGATCCCGCGGGGGACGATTTCCGGATACCGGTTTCCGACACACAGGCTTACCGGCAATTTGGCAATGCGGTGGTCGTGCCGGTTGTCCGGGCTGTCGCAATGGCAATGGCCCCGCATATCATCTCGACTGTAAAAGATGGCGAGGATCAGCAAGCGTCAACGCGCGTGATGGAGACTGTCTGAAAGCGGAGCTGAACAAGCCCACCGAAGATCATCAGATCACGCCGTTTGAAATCCACCGATTCATCGCCGGATCAAGATGATGGTCAAAAAAGCTCTCGAAATTGATGACGTTCAAAGCGGCGGAATAATGCTTCGTCTTGATGTCTCTTGGAACGACCACAATCACATTGCGGTCTTTCATTCGCCCGAGTTCTGCGCCCGATAGCCCGACATCAATCGTGGCCAGAAAGAATGCCTGGCCAGTGAGGCCTTCGGTTATCACTTGCCGCCACCTCTCCCGAAGCGTGCGCTTGCAAGTGAAGATAATGCAGTCGGTTGCAAAGGCGCCGTAATGATCGACGCTTGGCAGAACGAAATCGGGTCTGCTACCCGAGAGTAAGGGCTGGGACGTATAGGGATAGCCCACCGCCTCGAAAAGCACTGTCACGACGGATTCAAACGTGGCACCTGCGCGCGCTCTCCGGCTTTGGGTTAGGCTGAGGCAGAAGCGATCTAGGACAAAGAAGGATTGGCTGAGCGCATCCAACGCATCGCGTGCGTCGCTGCCTTCCATTTGACCCTCGACATATCTTGCCAATTCCGGCCCGCACGCCTCCCGTTCTGCTGCGAGGTAAAGCCCATAGGCCGCAAGCTGAATATCGCTAACGAGGTCGCTGAAAGTGTTTTTGATATGTGCGGTGTCATATGGAGGATCGCCAAGCGCCTCACGTATCGCCCGCACGGCTAATTGTGACGCATCGGGAATGCCCTTGCTCGCGGCGAGAAAAAGGCCACGCGCAGTCTTACCAGCATCGCCAAACTCGGCGAGGAGAGCGGAGGAGGTTTGCTCCCCCTTCACGGTTTCGCCAGCCGCCGGATCAGTGCGCTTGTATCCTGTCGGCCGCCGCCGATATGCTGGACCTCGGCGAAAAACTGGTCGATCAGGGCGGCGGTGGGGACAGAGGCTCCGTT
>JANNWX010000172.1:0-4398 GCA_031409315.1 Sphingomonadales bacterium
CAAAAATTGGGTGCGCGGCAAAATGCTCGACAAGAAATTATCTGGCGAACGCGACGGAACGGAGGAGTTCACGAACATTGTTCAAGGTACCAAGGATCAGGTCGGCTGTTTGCAATTGCGCGGCGAATATATGTTCGTGGCCGAAGGCATGGGCGGCTTTCGCGCCTATGACGTTGCCTCGATTGCCAACAAGGGCTTTTCCGAACGCATATTGACTGCGCCCTTTTCCAAACTGGGTCACAATACGCATGTGAAGACCGCCAACGCGACCTGTATGGCTTTGGCCACCAACCAGCCGATCAGCCCGCTTCGCAATACTCCCGCCCTGCGTGAGGCCAATCAGGAACAGGCGTTCCACCCGATCTATAATTATGCGGTCATTACTGACAGCGTTGAGGGGTTGGTGCTGGTCAATATCAATACATTGGCCGACGGCGAATTCCGCAACAATTTCCTGAAACGCGCGGCAACGTGGAACCCTGACAATATATTGAAGGGCGCCCGCCACATCACGCTGGCGGGGCATTTCGCCTATATCACCGCCGACGCTGGGCTGGTGGTGGTTGATCTGGATGATCCGCTCAACCCCAGGTTGGCCGCCGTCCGCCCGATGACCGACGCCCGCGCATCGGCGATCCAGTTCCGCTATCTGTGGGTGAGCGACGCCGAGGGTGTGAAGCTGTTCGATGTGACCCAGCTTGCCAATCCAATTGCCGTTCCCTCTGGCACGATCCTGCTTGCCAATGCCCGCAAGCTTTTCATCGCGCGGACCTATCTTTATGTTGCTGCCAAGCAGGACGGGCTGGTGATCGTCAACGTCACCAAACCCGGCACCCCCATAGTCTATAAGCAGGAGACATTTGGCGGATCGATGAACGACGCGGAGGATGTGATGGTCGCATCGACCAACGCCAGTGCCTTTGCCTATGTTGCCGACGGGCGCAACGGCGTGAAAGTGGTGCAACTCACCTCGCCGTCCAGCCAGCCCAATTTCTACGGCTTCTCGCCTGCCCCCATGCCCGAACTGATCGCTTGGGCCAGAACGCCCAGCGCCGCCCTCGCCATGTCAAAAGGCATAGACCGCGACCGGGCGGTCGATGAAACCGGCGGCCAGATGGCGGTGTTCGGCCGATTGGGGTCGCGCCCCTTCACCCGGGCTGAAATGGAAAGCCTGTTCCTCAACAGCCGGGGTTTGCCATTCAAAGTGACCGACGAACCCGACATGCGCGAATGGCGCGCGCCGATGCTGCGGCAATAGGGGCCTTGAAAACACGCCGCCCCGATAGTGGTCAAAACCCACTCAAAACCGTCATCAGCGGGCAAAGGTTAGTGAAAGTTAGGCGAAACGCGCTTTTATTGATCGGCCACGAAACTTCATCCAGCATTTTTTAAGATCACGCGCGACATCATGCCGTTATCGACGTTAACGGCGGGGATAGGTGATTCATACATCGGTGTATTAGAACATAAATAGAACATGTAGGAAAGCTTTTTTGACTTTGACTATATTGGATCAACCAGAATCTATCCCGCTGTAGCGCCCATTGGGGTATAGGGTGGTGGCTTCCCACAGAAGCATTGGAGAAATTGAGATGAACAGTCCCGCCACCATTCAGCTACGTCTGCCTCATTCGATCAAGGTGGCGGTTGTCCGCCTTGCCAAGCAGGACGGCGTCAGCATGAACCAGATGATCGCCACTGCCGTTGCGGAAAAAGTCGCTGAGTTGGAAGCCGCAATTTTTTTTGAGGAACGCGCCAAACGCGCCGACTATGCCGCGTTTGACCGCATCATGAACCGCGAAGGCGGAGAGCCGCCGCGCGCCGGAGATGAACTGCCGGAAGGTTATGTGCGGCGGGGGTGAATGAGTATTGTGTCCCTATAATTCTCAAGGACAAAGTGGCGACGGTGTTCTTGATCCTGCCGCCTGATCGGCTCGATACTTATTCGCGCTGGCTGCGTCTTCTGCTCGCACAGTCGATCAACGAAATGGCGCGGTCGTCGGCCAAGCCACCGCGCCCGGTGCTGTTTCTGCTCGATGAATTTGCCGCGCTCGGGCGGCTGCAACCTGTCGAGCGCGCAATGGGGTTGATGGCAGGTTACGGCCTGCAACTCTGGCCGATCTTGCAGGACATCCACCAACTGCGCAGCCTTTACGGCACGAACGCCGGAACATTCCTGTCCAACGCTGGCGTCCTGCAAGCGTTCGGGGTCAACGACTATGACACTGCCGATATGCTGTCGAAAACGATGGGCCGCGAAACCATCGCCTACGAAACCGGCGGGCAAAGCGAACGGGACGTGATGCTCAAAGACCCCGAACGATCCTTGAGCAAAACCCAGCACCTCGCCGCGCGCAATCTCATGGACGCCAACGAAATCATGAAGCTTGCGCCCGATACGCTGCTGCTCATGCGCGTCGGGGAAAGCCCGCTCATCGTCAAGAAACTGCGATACTACACCGACAAGGAGTTTGCGGGTTTATTCGACGAGGCGTAGGATTATCGGCAATATTCGTCCCACACATGGTCATGGAACTGGTTGAGGCCGCAGTCTGAAAGCCGCTGCCTACCTGTCGGCGAAGGTTAGAGCCCATCGAGAAAAGCGTCTGCGCAGGTGTAATGCCAGTTTGTCCTCCGGGTTGTCTCAAAACGAACGGGCGTGCAGCCCGGAACATCCGGCTTCGCCGCCGAGGCGTAAAAGATGGTTCGCGGCGCGCTCAGCCCGCTGGTGAGAGCCAGAAAGTGGGACAAGTAATCATTGCCGCCGAAGAACAGGATCGGCTCGGTCGTGTCCTTCGGCAGCATGGAGAAGTCCGCGTAGCCAGCCTCATTCATGCGTCGCTTATAGCTGTCCGCCCCACGCGCCGCTGCCGAGAAAGTGATGTCATAATCGGGCGTCAGATAGTCCGCGCTGATCATCCCCCAACCTGCCGAGAGGATGAACAGTCGGTGTCTGCCTACGCCGTCAGCAAGCCGCTGGTAAATGGCGGGCGTATAAAGCTCACAGGCAGGAAGCAGGCCGAGCCGATTGTCGCCGGTGTCCTCATTGTAGCGACGAAGCAGCTCCCGCCAGCTAGCCCTTTGATCTGAAAGATCATCAGGCCGTGCGTAGGCGAAGCCGTCGTCGGGTGCGAGATCGGGCCGCGCGACAAATTTGACGGGCTTACCGTCCTTGGTGCGCAACGTGCCTGCGTCCGCCCGCTTTGATCCTGCACATTGAATGACGACGATCACCTGCGTCCTCCTGCCGCATCAACGAGCCGATGGAAGCAGTCGAGAAACGCGGGATTATAGACCTCATCGACGTGATTTGAATTCCAGAGTCCCGAATGGCGCACGCGCGGACGATTGCAGTGACGGCCGAGCCAGTCAGACGATGGCGAGTCGATGGGGTGGCGGTTCCAGTTGGACAGAAGCGCGATCGCGCCGCGCTCGATGATGCCGCGCTCGCTTTGTGGCCCCGCCTCATCTTCTACGGGAAGCCAAACGAACGGCATCGCGCCGATCACATCGCTAACCTTGCTCTCCATCGCTTGCTCGGCTTTGCGCACTTCCGATGGGGCATTAGCGCGGCGATCATCCCAAGTCGGGCAGACATCGCCGTCCCGCGCCATCAACGCCGTACCGACGATGAGACGGAAAATCGACCCGCGATGATTGCCGCCGCTGGAGCGGGAACTTCCCCGATGTCCGCGCAAGCGCCCCCATACGGTCGAGCTTGAGCCATGATTGAGAGCGTGTGTGCCAATGCGTACAATACGTGCGCCTGCGCCCGAATCGCTGCGAGTCTCGCCGTCTTCGAAGAAGAAGTAAACGCCTCGCTGCGGCCAATCGAGCTTTCCCGATGAAGATGCGAGGGTGCGCGAACCACCAAGCGTCTGCTGAAGCAAGCCGAGCAAGTCATAGAAGCGCCTAATATCGGAAATTCTTTGATCCATTGGCAAAACTTAGCGTAGCGGCGCGAAGATTTCCATTCGGATCGACAGGAAAATGCCATTTTTTGTAAACGCCCGCCCTTCTTGCTGAGCGACTGAATGACGCCTTTCCACCCTCCACCAATTCTAAACCTCAACCAAAGCGGGGCGGCATAGCCGCCCCGCTGGATGGTCACTCCTCCATGTCGTCCTCGACAGTCTTGACCTTGGCTTTGGCGAGGATCGCGAAGCCGTCGGCGATCAGGTCAACCGAGTAGTGGGTGTGCCCGTCAACCTTGTATTTCGACTGACCAATGCGCCCGGTGAGACGGACAAGATCGCCAACGGTCGCTTTGTCGAGCCGCTCGCGCAGTTCGCCGAACAGGGTGATGCGGTGCCACTGCGGATCGGACTTCCATGTTTCGCCTTCGCGGCGGTTGTAATTGGTGGCAACCGAGATGTGGGTGACCTTCTTGGCGGCGTC
>JANNWX010000173.1:0-18894 GCA_031409315.1 Sphingomonadales bacterium
AAAAATTCCTGAAGACCGCAGTCGATCAAGCGTATCAGCGTCGATATAGCTGCCCTTGATGGTGATGAGTATCTCGCACGCGTCACGCTTGGCAATCTCGACAATCCTGTTGCTATAGGATCGCCCCAACCGAGAGCCAAGCAGGCTGAATAGGCCTCTGACGACCAATGAATCGCCTTGCGGGAAAAACTTTCGCACATCGACTTCGCTGACAAAATGTCCTGCGGCGCGCAGACCATTGGCCATACCTAGCCCGGTTGAGCCAAACCAAAACTCGCCCGCCAGCAAAATGCGCCGCGACCGGGTCACCCACCGGCACCATCAACAATAGCAAAAATCTGCTGCGCCCGGTGAACCAGACTATCGTCCTGCAGACATTTTTCCTTGGCGCGCCGGGCCATTGCAAACCGCTCATCAGGATGCCCCAAATAATAGTCTATTTTGCGGGTCAACTCATCCGTAGTTGAAAAAACATCCACGTCGCCCGGAACCGCGTAAAGCGCACGGATTTCCTCACTATCGATATGCAGCATGAATCCGCCAATGGAAGGAATCTGGAACGACCGTAACGATATGTCATCTTTCCAGCCAAGTGTTCCCACTGCACCGAAATGAAAAGCAATATTCACTTTACTGTTACTGATCAAATATGAAAGTCTATCTCCTGACACAGGATATCCAAATACATATTTCTTTGAATCTTCATTAAGTTTCAGATTTTTCCAGCCATTTCCAACGATTGCTATTCTTTTTTCCGGGAATTGATTTATAATATGCTCGACCCATTTTGATTTATATTCTCCATAATTACCAATATAGCAAATATCCCATTGATATTCATCATCCAGTGTTAAATTATGAATATTCGGACCAAGGACGTAAAACCCATGATTTAAATGGTATATTTTTTTACGATATTCATTAAAAAAATAATCGACATGGAATTTTTTTGTACTGAAAATATAATCATTTTTGATGACATTGTTTATCCGAATTCCCGGGTGTTCAAAATTAACATCAGGATAAATCAAAATTGATTTTGCGCCATTTTGTTTTATTTTTGATATTGTATCAAAAGTTACGTAATTTCCTTTAATAAATAAAACAAAGTCCAGATTATAATTTTTAGAAATATGTTTAATGATAACATTATAGTTATTGATGAAAAAAAATGTTAAAAATCTGGCGATAAATCTTCCGGCAACGGACGTGAATTGTGGGAAGTAATAATTTATGTCCAGATCAATGACATCAAATCCCAATTCCCGAAATGCTTGCGCATATCCCCTTGCAGTTGCGCCTTGCCAATATTCGCCGATTACTAATATCCGGCGTGCGCCCTTGAATATTTCTAATGGGCGGTATTGGGCTGGACGTGCAAAAAATTTTGCAATCATATCAACGGATGGCTTCCATGGTCGCTTTCAGGCCTCTTATACTCGCGGCCAGATTCATTTCGCCATTCCAAGCATACAGAAATTTAGTTTCTACTATGTAAACTCTATGATAACGCAAGCCATGGTCTAGACTGCGGCCTGACACAGCATTCCATAACTCGGGTTTTAAGATCATAGCAGTAGGCATCATCACCCCGCTTTTTTTCGCCGAGAAAGCATTATTGCTGCCTCGATACTATCGAGACAAACTTGGTAGCTCCAGCTGCGGACAATTTTGAGACTCTGTTTGCCCATTACCTTAGCCCCTTCCCAATCGCGTATTACTCGCGCGATAGCGTCAGCAAGCCCCACGTCGTCATTTGGCTCGCATACCACTCCGTTAATGCCATCATGAACCAGATCGCGCACGCAACCAACTTCGCGTGATACAATGAGTGGCAGTCCAGCGCACATAGCTTCGTTGACGACCAGCCCCCAGCGCTCATTTTCAGCTGGCAATGCAAACGCATCGCACGCAGCTAGTAGCCTAGGAAGGGCGGTCTGGTTGATGAAGCCCGGGAAGCGAATGGTAATATCCTTTTGTTGGGCAGCCAGTGTGCGCAGCTCCCCCTCCATATCACCTGCTCCAGCAAGCACCAGATCAACGATGGTGCCCCGTTCGGCAAGTAAAGCGACAGCCCGGATTAGGGAGTCGGCATGTTTATTGCGATTAAACTTCCCGGCGAAGAGCAAAGTAAAGCGTTCAGGGTCAATACACAACCGCCCGCGCTCGGTAGCACGTTCTATTGCCGTTAATTTTGCGGCATTGATGAAGCGTTCATTGTCGACCGAAAATGGAAAATGGAAAATATGCGATTCTGTAACTCGCATGTGACGGTAGTAATCAGCATTTGCACTCCCAATGGCGAGGAACCCATCATAAATTTTATATAGCATTGGCATCAAGATATCACGCAAACAGTTCTTCAGCCTACTGTTAGGTAGATCAAGATGCATATCACCCCGCGTAAAGACGGGCAGTCCTTTTGATTTCGCAGCGGCCCAAGCCAGATAATTAGCCCCTATCCGATGGCCATGCACCACAACCGCATCAAAATTGCCGTCGCGGATGATCCGCCAGACATCAGGCACGATCATCTTGGTCACACCATATGACAACTTGCGTGTTTCTGCCCCTTTTGCAAAGATTGGCTCCATGCCAGAAAGCAGGTCGACGTCCCAGACCACAGTTCGCCCAAACCCCTCATCAATCGCACCGCGCAAGCTGTAATTTGTCAGATATACTGGAACCGCCTCGATACACCGCGAATGGGAATTGATATATCGATAAAGTGGCGCGAAATACTGAATTGGGTGGGTATTGATAAAGGCAACACGCGCCCTAGGGGAATTTGACATCTCTAAGCCACCCTAAGCAAAAGTATGTGTATATGTTTGCCGGAATTACTGCTCATCTTATGCGGTATCCTGTCATTCAAGACGCGCGCTATCACCGATCCAGTCACATGGTTCGCTATGAAAGGGCCGATTGTCCGCTTCAATGCGGTATAGGCCCTACCTACAGGTGATGACGGCATTGTTTCATTCGATTCGGTTCCATTTTACAAAATACTTTTGAGCACCACATCTTAAGCCTGCTTCGACAGCTAATTCGAACATGCCAAAAATCGACGTGCTTGTCCCGCCATTGTTTCCAAATTGAATTGCCCAAATTCATTCATTTCAATTCGTAATGATCAAGGCTCTCCTTGGGGATAGCCAGCACATCCCAAACGTCTTTAATGTCATCTAATGCGTGTTTTGTCTCAACCCGGGCATAAGCCGAAAACAAGAGATAATTGTTCCGCCGGAAAATTTCCGCACACGCACGCGCATGTTCATTTGGCATTTCCACGACGATGGCTGGCCTTATTTTTGATAACAAAGCTGGGGCGCCCTCAAGGATCATCAATTCAGCACCCTCGGCGTCGATCTTCACGAAATCAGGCGCTGGAAAATGGTCAAGAATCCAGTCAGCCGTCACTGTCATAACGGAAAGATATTGGCGCGCACCGCCGATTTGTGTGCCGAAACTGGTTTCCAGCAAACTGTTTGCCGATCTCCCCCTTTCGGGAATGATAAATCTCGAAACGCCAATCTGTTTTGATACGGCAACGGGAAGAACTTCTAATGCTAGATCGGAATTTGCTGCACGCGTTTTGTGCAACAGCAGCTGATTGAAAGGATCTGGTTCAATGGCCAGCGTAAATTTAGCGCGGTGGGCCGCCGGCAGGGCGAACATACCCATATTCGCGCCAATATCCCACACGACAGTTTCCGGGCCAACAAAACGGTCTGCAAAATCAAGCAAATATGTCTGGAACTTCGCGGCCCCCGGCTTCCAGACCGAAAGCTGGTTTGCCGGAGAAAGATAGATTTTCCTTCTGCCAAACCGCTTGGGCAGACGTGACGGAAAACTGATATTGCGTGACACCCTCTCGGCCAGCCTGCGCAGCGAATCTGCCACCATGTGATCTTTCTTTCTTGTGCAAAGCGCTCCCATGCCTTCCAATGAGGCATTATTCAACTAGACCAGACAGCTAGGGCGTCGATTGCATCGCATGCGTGCCACGTTACGAGATCAAGCATGTGCAAATTCTGGCAAGGCCATCTCGCGGAACAGGAGTCGCATTTTTGCCGGCCCCGTGTTTTTTTCCGCATATGATAGTGCGACAGCCCTAGCGCCCGCACGCCAGTCATTGCGCGTTTCCTCATCCATATCTGCATGAAATTGCAACGCCCGTGCAAAGGATGCGCCATCGCCGACCGGGGTGTCCCATCCCGCCTTACGCGCTGACAACGACACCCATGGGGTCTGGTTACCAATAATGACGGGTGTTCCCGCAACCAGAGATTCGAAAATGGCATGTCCAAAATTTTCACTCAGAGACGGCAACAACATAACATCGTGCATCGCCAGCATCGCAACTGTCTCGGAATTGCCGATCTCTCCGCAATATCGAACCTGCACAATATTGGGCAGTTCCTGGATATACTGCGCGCACGAACGCCAATAAGCTGGGTCGCTGACCGGTCCGTAGATATGAAACACCACTGGTCTTGCGGTTTTTGCAAGAACCCTGAGTGCAAAGTCGAGCCCCTTTACTGGTGAAATACGCCCTAGAAATACGACGCGAAGCGCAGGCGATTCCAAGTTTCTCTTATGATCCGGCAGCGGCTGGAGTGATCGAAAATTCTCCACCATGGCAACAGGGATATTGGCGAAATTGGCTTTGCAATCGATTGCCTCGGCTGGGCTTGTAGCATGAAACCGAGCATTTTTTAACAAATTGGTGAATTTGGCAAAGCGATAATAGATCCGTTTTCGGACATTATGTATCGACAACGCCCCCCGCGACAATTCTCCGCGCGGCGAAAGGAGGACGGGCACATCCAGCACCAGTCCCAACCTTCTGAATAGCAAGGCAGGAAATGTAAATTCGCGATCAAAAAAACTATTGATCATCAAAAGGTGATGCGGCGTTTCGCGCAACAGACTTCTAAGGTTTCGCGCGCTCACTGATCCTACGGTCAGGTAGCGCACTTTGGCATATCCGAAATCATGCCATTGAAGATTATCAACCAGCGGTGTTTTCGCGCCATAACCTCGGTCGCGGGCGACAATCAGAAATGAAAATTCGTCGGACAGCATTTCACACATCGCCCGTATGCTGATGTTAGGGCCGGTTGACTCATGGCCCGGCCAATAGGCGCCCAGCAGAATCAGGACAGTTTTTTTCCCGTGGCTCATTTTGCGGCCTTGATATTTTCTACCTTCAGTTCAGCGGTCATTTTCTTCTGAAACGCATCAATACCGTATTTTTTTATATACAGTCGGGCCTCATCAATTTTCACGTCGATGAGGACAAAATACCAAAACCCTTGCAAAAAATGCCAGACAAAACCCCATTTTCCATCCAGAAATCCAAGTCTCAATATATATCGCTGCAAAAAATATATAAAAGACCTCACGTAAAGCGGCATAACACTATATATTTTGTTACGTATAAAACGCTTCCAACGCCCAGTATTTCCCGTCTCATTTTCAATTCGTTCATCAATTTCAAAAAAACCATATTCTCTATTTACGTAATCAAGCATTTGCTTTGTTGCATATTCATTGTGCTTGTTCGTCCACCACGTCATATCCTTCAGGTTTTCATCGACCAAATCACCCCCGGTCAAAACTTTCCGGGCGCCCGGCGAAAGAACAATACGCTCATCCATCCACCGTTGCTCCATCTGGCCTGCACCTGTTCTCCATAGTCGGGTCAAATGCGTCGTATAATAGCCACCCCAGCGAATGAATTTCCCTTTGAAAATTACCTTCAACTTGAAATCATAAGCGACGACCCCTTCTGGCAGTTCTGGTATTATTTGCCCAATTTGCTCTAATAACCTGGGCTCAAGATATTCGTCGCAATCAATCCTCATGGTCCAGTCGCTATTTATATCAGCATGATCCATACCCCATTGAAACTGGGCAGCGTGATTTTTCCACGGATTCTGCAACACTTCCGCGCCCATTGATCGCGCTATTTCGACGCTTTTGTCAGTCGAAAAACTGTCAATCACCACGATACGTTCGACAATCGGCCACAGTCTTTCGATGCAGCGCCCGATATGAATCTCCTCGTTAAACGACAATATGATCGCCGTGATTGATGGCTTGGGGCTTGTGTCGGGCATTATGGACGGCTTATCCCGGCAATATCCAGCGTTGCCGCAGAAATGGCAATAAGGTCAGCCAGGGCAATGGGGGGCGGAGCCCCGTCGGTGCGCGCAGCATCGAAAAACGCCTTCACAAGGCCTGATTGGCCTTTGTCCTGTGCAGAAGAAGTGTTGGTTATCGTCTTGCCATTGGTGGTTATTTTCAAGGCTCTGAAATCATCGATTTGCACAACAATGCCGTTTGCGAATGCCTCAATCCGCTCTTTGGGAACCGTAGTGTCCCCGCGCGAGCTATATAATATTGTGCCAACCGAGCCATTTGCAAAACGCAGCAGCGCAGACACGCTGTCAGGCATATCGGCAACATGAAATGCTTCGGCAGCGATCGGCGGGGCCCCGGCCAGAAAACTTAATGTATCAACGAAATGACAGACTTCTCCGGCGATCCGTCCACCGCCTTGGGCGCCGTGCACCCAATTATCCCCCGCTATCGGGCCCGCATTGATCCGGTAGTGCATATTTACAGGGCCGCCAGCACCAAGTAACGTCTTTTGGGCCGCTTGAACCATGGGTGCAAACCGCCGGTTGAAACCGACTGTCAAAATGCCGCTGGCCTTTTGTGCCGACGCCGCCACGGCATCCAGCTCTTCATGGGTGAGCGCCAGTGGCTTTTCCACGAACACATTCTTGCCCGCATCTAGCGCACGGATCGTCAGCGCGGCATGGCTTTCGTGACGCGAGGCGATGAAAATACAGTCTGTCTCTGGGTCGTCAAAAAGCAGCTCCGGGTCAGTCGCGGCGGCCTCAAAACCATATGTTTCTGCCGCACTATGCGCCGAAAGGCCTGTTGACGTTACGACGGTCGTAAATGCTGTCTCTCCGGCTTTCTTGACCGCAGGCATCAACACGCCGCGTGCATAATTCCCGAAGCCGATAAATCCTGATCCCTTCACTCGCGACATGGGTCGACGCGCACCAACCTGCACCATGCGCGAAAGCTCAGCGGCTGGTTCAGGATATGTCAGCAGGATTGCAAGATAAGGTTCATTGCCATCCATCACTGCATAGGCAGTTTCAGCCTCGGCAATCGGGAACCTGTGCGTGACGAGTTTTGAAGGCGTAACGCGTCCTTGCGCGACAAGTTCTAAAAAAGCCTGCATGTTCCGCTGCTCAGTCCAGCGGACATAGGGCAAGGGGTAATCATGCCCCTCATTTTCATATGCCGCATCATATCGGCCTGGGCCATAGGACATCGACAGACGCAAATCGAGTTCACGCTTGTAAAATGGTTCACGGTCCAGTTCCATACCGACGAGCCCGACGATGACAACGCGACCTTTCATACGACTGATTTCCGCAGCATGGTTCACTGGCCCGCTGGATTTTGTGGACGCTGTGACGATAACCGCATCCGCACCATAGCCTTCGGAAAAGGCCAAAACTGCAGATTCAAGATTTTCACTAACGGCTGCATCGGCACCCAATTCAATGGCTAAACGCACGCGATCCGGATTGGGGTCAAATCCAAGGACACGGCACCCGTTTGCCTTGAGTAGCTGGACCGTCAAGAGCCCGATCAATCCCAGCCCTATAACGACGACGCGCTCTCCCAGCGTCGGTTGCGTAATCCGCACACCTTGGAGCGCAATGGCACCAAGCGTTACGAAACATGCATCGTCATCACTGACCGCGTCTGGAATGCGCACCGCCAGATTTTTTGGTACAGCGTTATATTCTGCATGGTTCGCAATTGCCGCGCCGGCACATGCGATGCGATCTCCAGCTGCATAGTTACCAGCATTCTGACCCGGCTGAATAACCTTGCCAGCCAAACTATAACCAAGCGGGATTGGCATATCTAGTTTTGCAAAGACCTTTTGAACGGTTGGCAACAGACCTTCATTCTTTACTTTGGCCAAAGTCTTCCGAACCAAATCAGGCCGCGCCAATGCCTTGCCTGCAAGCGAGCTGCGGGCAAGGTCAATAATCTGCTTCTCCGTCCCCGCACTGATCAGGGAAACGCGGCTCGCCACCAAATTCATCCCAGTGCGTGCCAATGGCACAGGCGCGTCAATCAAACGCATTTTCCCGCTTCGATAATTCTGTTCAACCTGTTTCACAAAACGCTTTATCCCTGTCCGGACACGACCATTATATCAATCCTGCACTCGCGGCTATCGGGTGGCAAAGTCAAGCGCAGACGGCTTGTATATAGTTCAACGCCCATATCGGGCCAATAAACGGCAGCCTCTATCGCCATGGGAACATTTGCTAAAATCGCAATTTTTTGATCCTCGCAGGTCACACTGGCAAGATTACCATCGACATGAACGACGCAGTCCGGATGTAATAACAACCCAGAAGTTGCAACACCGAACGTTCCACCATCAATCCTGTCGGTTATCGATATGCTGTTTTGCCCGACATCGAACTGACGCATGACTTCGCAAGGCGCAAACCCGTCATGGCTTCCACTTAAGGAAAAGCCTGTTTCGTTAGGAGCATAGGATTTTATCCTGACATTGGGCCGTCTGCCACACCGAAACGCACCGTAGAGATCAGCCTGAGACCTGTTATCAAGCGTCATGCAATTGTGTGACGCTGTTGCGCGGGATGTTGCGCGCCTAGGCCCTTCAACATATTCAAACACGCCTTGATCAACCACGCAACGTTTGCCGCCCACAGAAAGTTCAAACGTGCCGACATCCCCGTGGGAATGGGCAGGAAGATCGTCGGGGCCAATCCGCCCCATATCGACGATCAAACTGAAAGTTTGTCCATGGTGTGCATAATAACCGGCATTTCTGTATGCGGCATGGTGTGGTCGAAACAGCGATTTCCCGGTCACCACCTCATAAACGCGGGCGCATTCTAAAGGTGCATAGGCCATCCCCAATCCGGAATCATTCAACAAAGCAGGACCACCATCGGCATGCGACAATGCCAGCGTCGCTAAGCCCATTTTCTCAAGGATTGATCCAAAAACCTCAGGCATTTCGTCAGCGCCAAGCGCGTGTTTGATTTCAAGAAGGTCGGCAAAAACCTGGGCGTGATAGGAGGGGGATTTTTCATAATGAACGCCGTCGGCAAGTATCTGACAATCAATTTCCTTGCGAAGCAATTTGGTGCCAATTGTGCGCCACCTGTTTGGAAGGATGCCTGTAAATGATGCAGAGGCCCATATGAGTGCCTTGATGTTCTTCATCAAATGGTTGCCGCCAATATCACTCTCAAGATGCCGTTCGAGAAATATTATCTGGTCGATCAGGCTTTCAACGATGTCAGGTTGTGCAGTTTCGGGGTGCCGCGCTATGCAGTGCAGCCATACAACTACGCGGATCGATACCGAGTAACTGTTCCACGCCGCAACCCAGCTTTCCGGGGTGTAAGGCGGGTTTTCGGCGATCCAGAGGCGGATAATATCCAAACAGTCTGCGGAATCTAATGTTTCCAGATATTCCATATAATGAAGGTTCATATGCCACAATTGGTCACTTGGATTCCCGGCCTGCGGAAACCAGAAATGCGGTCCTGTCAGCAGTCTGGTTTCGCCAAGAAAGTGAAATCGCCAGCCTGAATCAACGCGATCAACACCGAATTCCCGGGATTTGAACAGTGGTGCAGGTAAAGTGCTGTTCAGAAAAACACAGCCTTCTTTGCGTTTCCGCAGGACGCGGGGCCACAGGGTTTCGATCTTACGCCGTGCAGATAACTGGAACCGGTGGACAATCTGTCGTGGCGGGATGTGCCGTGCGAATTGAAATTGCTGTAGCAGGTTCGCCATGGTCAGCCTGCGTCTTTCAGCAGGCTTTCGATCCGGTCGAGATAGCGGTGGGCAAGCATTGTGCGATCAAAATGCGCCTCGACAAAGGCACGCCCATCTTCCCCAAACTTTGCCATCAGCGACGGATTGTCCGCAATGTGTTCAATCGAAAGTGCCAATTCAGCGGAATCATCTGGTGTTATGGCAAGGCCGGCATTCGCTTCCAGAACAATGGTCTTTGCTTCCCCCTCTACGCCCAGAATGATCGGGCATTTAAGGGCCATCGCTTCGAATATTTTCGATGGAATAACTGTCTTGAATGTCTCGACGCGCCGCAACACCACAACGGCGGCGTTGGATGCACCCCAAATGACAGGCATCTGTGCCTTGGGCTGCTGAGCGAGCATGATGACATTGGTAAGGCCACGTCGATCACGGGCAACCAATATTCTATTCCTTTCAGCACCGTCCCCGACAAGCAACAGGGCGATGTCGGTCCGGTGCCGCAGTTTTTCGGCCGCATCCAGAATGATATCAAGCCCATGTGCCATCCCGTGCGTTCCGACATAGGCAGCCACAAATTTTCCAGTCAGCCCGTGCTGTGCTCGAAATGCCGTGCTGCTGTCCGTATTCGCTGCGGTGAATTGCGCAAGATCGACACCATTTTTTATGACTGTTATCTGTGTGTCGGGCGCACGCGCGCGGATATGGGGCACAAATCCATCGGTCACCGGAACAACAAGGTCGGCCGAACGGTAGGCCCAGCATTCAAGCCGTTCGATCAGACGAATGACAAACCCCCGCTTCATGGCGCCAACCGCGACGACGCTTTCTGGCCAAAGATCACGTATTTCGAGGATCCATTTTCTTGCCCTGATCCGCGCCACCGCCCCGGCTAGGCCGCAGAAAAACTGTGGCGAAGTTGAAATGATGACATCAGATTTTGGCAGCCGCCACACCCAGAACATGACCGACAGAAAATAGGAAATATAATTTGCGATCCTGGGCAGGAAGCCTTCGTTCGCAGCAATCCAGGTCCACAGTCGGATGATCCGGATTCCACCAATCATCTCGTCCTGAAAAAGGCGATTGCGGTAGCCGGAATATAGAGTTCCACTCGGGGCATTGGGCGCGCAGGTGACAATCGTCACCGCGTGTCCGGCATCGCGCCAGACTGACGCATGTTCTGACATGCGTGATGCTGGGGCATTGACTTCGGGGGGGTAATAATGGGTCAAGACCAGAATTTTCATGCGCATTAGGCCATTGAATCAAAATAGTTTTGCATGACAGCGGCGGTTGATCGGCGTGATGCCGTTCGCGCACTTGGTGCTTGCGCGTCTTTTGTCAGCCACCGTGCAGCAGGAATCTGAAACCCTGTTTTCGCATGCCTGGCGATATCCTTTGGCAGCGGGCGGGACGGCGCATTGGCAAGCATTTGCTTTCCAGCGCCATTTGCAAAAGTTGAAAGATGGCATGCCAAATGCTGCAGCAATGTGAAATCAACCAGCGGCACGCGAACTTCCAGTGAGTGCGCCATCCCGGCCCAATCGGAATCACGTAATAACTGGTTTCGCATATAGTGGCTTGATTCCAGAACACAGACACGCCCTGCATCCGATTTCGGGTCGGGAATCACTGTCTCACCAATCTGACTGATCCAGTTGAGTTCGGCCAGGCCCGCTTTTACAAATTCTGCATCGAGCACCTGATCCAGTTCAAACGGCAAACGCACAGCTCTTTGCAGTAAATAGGCACCGGCCCAGCTATCAGCATAATCAAAAAGGCCTGCCAGCTTTGGGTTTCGCTTCATTAGTGCAGGCAAAACATGCCTGAAAATGGCCCGGCTCAACCCGCCAACGAATGGCAGATTTGCCAACGGCCCGGCAAATCGACGAGTAAACGGCACAGATTTGAAAGTAGAATAGCCCGCCATTAACTCATCGCCACCAAGTCCGGATACGGCAACTTTCAAACCAAGTTCACGGCATGCCTTGCTGACAAACCAGGTATTGATCCCATCAATCGACGGTTGATCCATCGCCGCGAATATCGCCGGCATATCAGCTTCAATCTCATTTGCGGTCACAATGCGAACATGGTGGTCTACATCGTAAAGGGCCGCCACACGCGCGGCACGCGGCACTTCATCAGAGGGCGTATTCCTGAATTCTTCGAATTGTAATGTGCAGCCCCGAATCCGATCCTGCCCGCAATCTCGCATCAGGCCAATAATCGCTCCTGAATCGACGCCACCTGAAAGAAAGGCACCAACTTCGACATCAGCAACAAGATGATGGGCGACACTTTCCCGCAAAAAGCCGGGAATGTCTTGCGCATCAGTTGGCAGTGCTGATGCTATCGCCTCTGTCAATCTGGCATAATGAATTGGCGCGCCCACATCCTTTTGCGTGACAAGGATTGAAGCACCCGCAGGGCATGACCGCACAGCCTTATAGATCGTAAATGGCTCGGGAACCGATCCCATCAGTTCAAATCCAACGCGCCCAGCGGGGGATATCTCCCGCGAGATTTCCGGATTTACGATGAGCGCTTTGACCTGCGACGCAAAACTGATGCACCCATTCTGGACCGCATAGTAGAGCGGCTTGATCCCGTAAGGATCACGCCCCATGAAAAGCGATTGTTCAACCTCATCCCATATTGCAAAGGCAAACATGCCGCGCAGCTTGGGCAACATCGCTGCGCCATAGAGTTCATATAATTTCAGCAGTGTTTCCGTGTCAGAATCCGTGTGAAAGGCATGGCCGCTTCTTTCAAGCGACGCCTTTAACGCTTTGTAATTATATATCTCTCCGTTGAAAATGATCCGGTAACGGCCGGATGCCCCGACCATTGGCTGCGCTGCCGCATCACTCAGATCGATGATCGACAGCCGCCGGTGCGCCAAACCAACCCGCTGGTTGGTCGATATCCAAAGCCCAGACCCATCGGGTCCGCGGGATGCCATATGGTCGCGTATCGCAACCAACCGCTCGGCAGACAGTGGCTTGGCCGTCGGCCCAAAGGCAAAATATCCTGCAATCCCGCACATGATGATCCGAACTATGTTCCTGCTAGAGTATCGGGCAAAATAATGGGAGCAGATTTTTTGCGAAAAACGATGCGAAAACAAATGTTTCGAGCGAGTAGCATGATCGGGGCTTCATGCAGTCCGCTCTATGCGGCCATTACGCGTCGCGGCAGCCGCTGCTTCGCGATCATACGGTTCAGAAATTGCAGCACCACATGCCCTAAGACCGCATAGCCAATTGGCCCAACGACATCAGGAACAATCATGCCATCAAGCCGGGAGGCCGAGCGCATGCCGAGCAATACAATGAAAAACAGATGCCAAGCCTTGCTCCGCATGACATCTACCGCGTAAATTGACCATAAGGTTGACACGATGGCGAGCAACGTGGAAAAAGTAAATACTCCAATCCAGCCAAATGACCAGTATGATTCAGCAATAACTCCGGGGGATGACTGCGAATCATATGATCCCGTCGCAGCGTAATTAAAATCGCGGGCAATATCCGTAATGATCGGCTTTTCGGGGTAAATTAACCTCGGTATCCACAAGATGAATATATTGTCTAGGGAGTTACCCGGATTCCCAGTATCATATTGGCTAATAGCGAACGTTCCAGCATTAACATAACTGAGCCTCATCCAACCAGAATTGAGTTGATTATCATTTTCAGAAATATTGTTTTCATCATAATATGACAAGATAGCTTTATATCTAACATCAAAATTAATGGCATCATCAGTCGTCCTAATAAACTCGCCATAATTACGGCCATGCGATACTGGCGACGAAATAGTCATAAATATCGTAATCAATATCAAAAAACCGCCAAAAAATCTCGCTGCGCTTGGTTTGTGATAAATAAACCCAACAACAAACATTAGGAGTGGGAATATAGCTGATGATTTATTTAATTCAAGTACTCCATATAAGAATAAAATAATAACAAAAATTAATATTATATATATAGATTTTGATCTATTTTTGAGCGCCCATAGTGTAAGAAAGTAGATACCAATGTATAAGCCCTGTGATATCTCTGCGATAATAGTCGGTATTTTTATATTTATATACCCAAACGTATTTGGTGCAATCAAAAATGTTAAAATTGATGCGCCAACTGATAATAAAATAATTCCCACAGTTTTTTGATCTAGATTTGATTCCTCAAAATTATTGTCTAAGTATTTTTTACGTAATGAAAAATTCACGACAATTTTTACAAAAATTAAAAAAGATAAAACAAACACGCCTATAATTAAATTATATTTATTTATATCTTCCGGAAAAAAATGATAAAATGCCTCCATAACTGTCCGACTTGGGTCGTTGACTATCGCGGGGACTATCGACCCAATACCGAAATAGACAATAAGTACCACTCTATTCCAGAAAAGTGGTGTCCATATGCTTGTGATATCCGTCATCGCCATCTGGAATATGCCCCAACCGAGGCCCAGTATCAGAATCGTCGGGACGAGGTAATTCACCCATTCGAATGAATCGGTCAGTCCAAAGTAAGCTGAGGCAGCCAAAAGCGTGGCAAAAGCGACGATTCCAACCTCAGTGTTGGATGGCATCAATAGTTTTGCTACCGGTATCGCTTGAGCGGATTCGCTCCCTGCGTGTCCGGCCCACAGGCTCATATTTGACCTATCGCTTTGGAGACGCGCTTTCATCTGGATCCTGTCGCTACCCGGTGTAGACCTATCCGAAACTCATAGACAGCAGTTCGTTTCATTACCAGAAAAAGCGGCGGCGTCACTGACAATGCATAATTCTCCACCCCGGCTTATAATACCAAGCCTGAGTCGTTTTCGGTTCGAACGATTCTGCCGCTCTCAAGCCGCACACGCGCCGGAAATAGGCAAAAAATAGGCGGCACGATGGCCGCCCATTTGATTGTATCATGGTATCGCTTACGGGCTAGCAGGCTTGCCCTTGCCCTTAGCCGCAATGATAATGCCGCCGATGATCGCAGCGGCCGCAAGAAGCGCGATAATCGTGCTTCCGCCGCGCGCTTCACTGGCATTTTTCTGCGCAGCGCCGACACGAACATTATTCTTTGAAATCGGAGCTGAAACAACCGACGTCTGCGCCTGGGCAGCATATGCTACGGTTGGCACTGCAATCATTGATACAGCAGCTAGGGCAGCTACTGCTGACTTACGAAGGCTCATATTACGCTCCTTGTTTTGGTTAAACCTTAATCGCAATCGCCTTTGGCACTGATTCGGCCCGCAATCAAGCCAAATTTGCCATTCTATTGTTCATTCTTGCCATTCCTACCGTGAACCGACTGATTTGTGCGGCGAAATTGCGATTGCGTCCTATAGAATCAAGCGATCATCCACTCCATCGACGATTTTGATGAAATTTTTGTGAATATACATGCAAAAAACGACCAGCATCCTACGATTCTCGATTCGTCTTGGCTGGGGCGGCAGGATTCGAACCTGCGAATGCCGGCATCAAAAGCCGGTGCCTTACCACTTGGCGACGCCCCAATTGAGCCGAGAGGAAGCGGCCTATAGCAGCCCCAACCGCAATGGCAATTACTTCAATCGAGCCGCTTCACCCATCCATAAGTATCGGAGGCAAGACCGCGCTGGATATTCACCAACCGCGCTTTCAAGCGATTTGTCATTTGGCCCGAGCCACCCGCCCCCATCGTGAATTTCCCATTCGCACCGGTCACATTGCCGATTGGCGTGACAACAGCCGCCGTGCCACATGCGAAGGCTTCGGTAAGCCTGCCGCTTTGCGCATCGGCCTGCCATTGGTCGATTGCATAAGGCTCTTCTCGAACCGCGAGTCCTTCTTCGCGCGCCAGAGTCAGCAGCGAATCGCGGGTGATGCCGGGAAGGATCGTACCGGTGAGCGGCGGCGTTTGGATTGACCCATCGTCGAACACAAAAAATATGTTCATCCCACCCAACTCTTCGACCCAGCGCCGTTCCGCCACATCGAGAAACACGACCTGATCATAGCCAAGCCGGATCGCCTCTGCCTGGGCAACAAGGCTGGCCGCATAATTGCCACCGCATTTCGCGGCTCCCGTCCCGCCGGGGCCTGCCCGAGTATACTCTTGTGATACCCAAAGTGATACGGCGGGCGCGCCGCTTTTGAAATAACCGCCGACTGACGAAGCGAGCACAAGATATAGATATTCCGAAGATGGTTTTACCCCAAGAAAGACCTCACTGGCGAACATGAACGGACGCAAATACAGCGCCCCCCCTTCAACATTTGGAAACCAGTCGCGGTCGGCATGAACAAGCGCGCGCACAGATTCGATAAAGATGCTTTCGGGAAGTTCGGGCATTGCCATCCGCCTTGCCGAATCACGGAAGCGCGCGGCATTCGCCTCGGGACGGAAGAGGGCCATGGCACCGTCGGCAAGACGGTAAGCCTTCAGGCCTTCGAATATCTCTTGCGCATAATGCAAGACAGCGGCAGCCGGATCGATCAGCAATGGTTTGCGCGCCGTAATTTTGGCATCGTGCCACCCTTGGGTATCATTATATTTCACGATTGCCATATGGTCGGTAAACACTTTGCCAAACCCAGGATCAGCAAGCAGTTGCGCACGCGCAACAGGGTCGATGCGATTCTCATTCTGCTCGAACGCGAACGACAGTGGATCTATGCCATTTGGATTATCGGCCGTCATCAAAAATGCCCTTACTTTCCCGATCTGGTTGCTGTCACATATACTTGCCAATCGTTAGGGACGGGCCCTTATACCAAGGTGCGGTGATCCTGACCCATGAGGGCGGTTTCTGACGGCCCTCATGGGTCAGGATCATCCCACCTTGGTATAAGCTTCATTCATGCCGCCAGCAACAGCGAGTTCCCGGCTTCTTCGCGCCGCAGCCAATAAAGTTTGCGATATAACCTCCAAAAACTCTGAATTTTGATCCAGAATATCCAACCCTGCCCGCGTTGTCCCCCCCGGGCTGGCAACGCGGTCAGCCAATTCGTTCAAACTCTCGCCAGCCGCCAGCGCCAATGCCGCCGAACCCTGGGTCGTCGCCAACGCCAACCGCGTCGCCAAATCTGCTGGCAATCCAAGCTCAACCCCGCCAGCGGACAGCGCCGCTATGAACCGGAAAATGAATGCCGGGCCCGAGCCTGATAAGGCGGTGATCGCGTGGAACTGCTCTTCGTCCTCGATCCATTCGAGTTGGCCCAGCGGGCCCATCAAGCTTTCAACATCCCCCCGCTGCGAAGCATCCGCATGATCCCCCATTAGGACGGTAACGCCCCTGCCGATGCTGGCCGGGAGATTGGGCATCGCGCGCAGGACCGTCTTCGGCGTGGGAAAATGGTGCCGGAGCGTTGCTATTTCGGCTCCGGCCAGAATGGAAACCAGCACCGTATCCACCCCAAGCAAAGACGATAATAGGGGTGCGAGTTGCGCCAGCATTTGCGGCTTGATCGCCAACACTACCACCGCTGGAACGGGCTCATGCGCGGGCGGTGCTGGAAACAACCGGACCCCGGGCAATGTTGACGAAAGCTGGGGGTCGATAACTATGATCTGGTCTGCGTCAAATCCGTCAGAAATCCAGCCCCGCAACATGGCGCTTCCCATGTTGCCACATCCAACTAACCATACCGGACCAATCGTCATCACGCTTCGCCCCGTGTTTCGACCATCGCCGCCGCAATCGCATCTTTTGGTGATTTGCCGCCCCAGAGAACGAACTGGAAAACGGGGTAAAAGCGGTCCAGCTCATCAACCGCCGCCTCAATCAAGGCTTCGGCCTGCTCAAGGCACAGGCTTGGTTCGTCGCTGCCTTCAAGGAGAGCTGCGTGCCGAAATACCAGCACGCCATTGCCTGCCCAAAGCTCAAAATGGCCCAACCACAATTGCTCGTTGATCAGACCAATAGCCTCATAGATTTGGCTATATTGGGCGGATGTGACGGTGATGTCTGGGAAGGCAAGAAATTGCAAAACCCGATCATCGTCGCGCCAAACGCCACGCAATTCATATTGTCCCCAGCTACCCTGGGTCGCAGCAACAATCTCATCGTCGCTCACCCGGTCATGCGTCCAACCGTGTGCGTTGAACCATGTTTCGAGCATCTCGATGGGGGATGCGCTGTCTTGCGACAGGTCAACTGAACTCAGTGCCATGCCCGCTTATCGGCGCATAGTGATATCCCCGCAATCACGGCGCACCGCGCGGCTAAGAAAGCTGTGGACAATCGGGTGTCAGCTTTTCGGTTTTACGGTCCGCTTCGAAGCTGGTTTTGTCGCCACGGCTTCCAAAGCGTCGAGCCTGGCGCGGAGAATATCGACCTCATCGCGCGCCGCAGCCGCCATCGCTTTGACAGCATCAAATTCATCGCGAGAGACAAAATCGAGCCCGCCAATCCATTCCTTGGCTTTTTCACGGGTCGCGGCTTCGGCTTCACGCCCGGCCCCAGCCAGTGTTCCAGCTGCGCCGTTGATGATCTTCACAAAGTCGCTAAAAATTCGGTTTTCAGATTGCATGACTATTCTCCGTTTGAGCTTGGGGTCAGGACCTTGGGCTCATCCCTCACAGCAGTATTTGGGTGCTCGACGCGTCTGGCACAAGGGTTTCGGCTTGCGGATTCATGCGATCAATCTGAAACGTGAGGACGGAAGCAAAGCTTAGCCAGACCAGATAGGGGACCATCAACCAAGCGGCGGCCTTGCGGATCGGCGCAAAAGCGAAAGTCGTGGCTGTGGCCAGCAACAGAATCGAAAGCATCAGGATCAGCGCCCCGCTCACCTGATGCGCCATAAAAAACATCGGCGTCCACGCAAGATTTAGGAAGAACTGCAAGCCAAACAACGCCAACGCCAGTGCCCGGCCTTGCGCCCCGCGCGCATGGATAACCATCGCCAATGCGATGCCCATCAATGTGTAAAAAATCGTCCAGCCAAGGCCGAAAACCCAGCCCGGCGGCACCGCAGCTGGAAGGTCCAGCGCATTAAACCAGCGGTTATCATAT
>JANNWX010000174.1:0-9717 GCA_031409315.1 Sphingomonadales bacterium
CAATTCCGAAGCGATCAAGCTGCTGAAATTTTCGGCCAGCTGACGGTGCAACTGGCCTCTCTCCCCCATTTCGGGAGGGAGGCCTAGTTTGGAGGCAATCAATGACCCCCTATATTTTCCAGCGCGGGGAGACGATTTCGCTCGCGCTTGATACTGTGTCGGGCGATCCAGCCAGTGTTTCAGCAATTTCTGCGCGGATGAAGGCGGTGCCACCAGGGCGCACCAGCATTCCGGCAGATAGCCCGGTTGCGGCTGACTTCACGGTCACTGCGCGGGCGGCGGCGGGTGACAATCCAGCCGGTTGGACATTGACGATTGCGGCGGCGGATTCGGCACTGCTGGCACCCGGCGCTTATCTTGGTGACGCGCGTATCGAAGTCGCGGGGGGCGTGATTGTTACCCAAAGCGTCGCCATCCGGATCCGCGAAAGCATTTCGGCATGACGTTGGTTCTCGGCTGGCGACAGCCCGACCCGCCAGTGCTGACCCAGTGGCGCGGGCCGGATTCAAATCTTGCGCTGTCCGCGCTCGCCGTTCCGCCCCGCCCGCTGGCCGCAATTGTCGGGCCGCCCGGGCCAGCAGGCCCGTCTTTCAATCTGGACGCCGCAAACATCGATGGCGGCACATTCAACTAGGAGAATATCATGCCAAGAATTCAAATCAAACGCGGCTTGAAGGCCAATCTGCCCACAGCCGGGATGCTGGCCGGCGAGGCCCATTTCACGACCGACCGGGGCACGCTACACGTTGCTACCGGGACGACAACGCGGCTGCCGGTGGTGCCAGCACTTGACGATCTGGCGACGCTTGCCGCCATTGACGGCGCGGCTGACCTTGTCCTGATCCATGACGCGTCGGAAAATGCCGCACCCAAGGAAAAAAAGGTGACGTTCGACGCGTTCAAGACCGCGCTCAACATTCCGAGTTCATCGTCGGATGAAAAGGTCGCGGTGGTGAGCGGCGGCACAGCCGGATATGTGTGGGGAACAGACGGCACCAACGGCGTCGTGCGGATGAACGTATCGATGGGCTGGACCAAGGATGCTGGTAACGGATTCGTCACGCTTGCCGTGGGTGACGTTGATTGCGGGACGTTTTAAGCCGTGGCGTCGATCCGTCACAAGCGGGGAAGCCGGGCGCTGGTTGACGCGGCGGCGATCGCGGCTGAGCTGCTGCCCGGGGAGATTTATCTGATCACCGATCAGGATCGGCTGACTGTCGGGACCGGCACGAGCGCACACAAGCCGGTGGCATGCCAGTCCGATCTTGACAGCCGTACAGCCGGTTTCCGTATTTCGACTGATCTGGTGATGACCAATGCGGTGCAAGGCAGTTTTACAGGATCGGGCATTAGTTCGGGCACCAATTCGACCAATCCGCCCGCAGGTGTCGTAACCGGGCATCACCCCGGATGTTGGCTGTTGCGATCCTCGACGACAGCGAACAGCGGGTACCGCATTGTGACTGACAATGACGAATTCAGGCTTGCAGGCGATGAGGTGTTTGATCTGGTGTTTCGCACGGCTGCATCATTTTCCAACAATCAGGTCCGGTTCGGATTTCTCGACACGACCACGAGCACGGATGCAACCGACGGCGCCTATTTCGAATTGGCCGCAACCGGGATTTTGACTGGAAAAACCGCCAATAATGCGACACGCAGCACGTCCGCCGCCATCGCAACGCTGGGGGTGTCGACCTGGTATCACGTGCGGATCACCCTCAACGCTGATGCGACGCTGGTGACCTTTAGTGTGTATGATGATGCTGGGGCGCCATTGGGGGCGCAGTCCCTATCATCAAATATCCCCACCACATCAGGGCGAGAAACCGGTGCGGGGCTGGTTGCAAGTAACAGCGGGACCACGGCGTCAGATGTCGTGATCGTCGATTATATCGGCGTCACGATCAACCGGACGCTGCAACGCGGGGCGCTTTGACGCAAATGTCCCGTTGCTATCACCGCAAGCGTGATGCTATTGTAGGTTATTGTTACTAGACAGGGTGTCGAATTCGTCGCTATGACACAAAATATGGTATGGGGCTGCTGCAATCCATGAACGTAGTCCGACCAGAATTCATTGACCCGCCGATCATCGAGCAGGTGTTCACCGTTATTTTTGATAAAATCCCTGGCTTTGGGATTGTAGATCTCGGTCTGTTTTGGTCAGAAATTCGAGATTCTTTTCCTCATTATAGCGTAGCGCCAAGACTGCCGACGCAGAGGGAGGTTTTTGGTCCGGTAGACACGGCTGGATTCGAATTTTCTGTAGCCGCTTTTGATATGCCAAGGTTGATGTATAGGAACGACGGCGGCGAATTGATACAGCTACAGGATGATCGGTTCAGTTTTAACTGGGCGAAGCAGGACGGTACAATCTATCCGAATTCTGATGTTACTGCTGAACGATTTTGGGAGCTGTTTTCTTTCTTTGACGCGTTCCTTAGAACGAGGAATCTGCCAAACTTGGCTATTCGTCAGTGCGAAGTCACTAATTTGAATATCATACCTGTTGCCGATTTTGGTAATAATTATGGCGATGTTGGTAATGCTTTGAAGCTAGATCCGCTCGATCTTGGCGTGGATTTTTTGGTGGCTGAGACCTATGTACGCAACAGACAACACCGGATCGTCGATCCTGAAGGAAAGTTCATCGGTCGTTTGCATACTGCCATCTCGCCTGTGATTAATTCTCAGGATAACTCTCAGGCTTACCGTTTGGAACTAACAGCTCGCAGTGCGCCGGACATTAGCGATAACAAGCAAGTGCGAACGTTTTTTGATGTGGCGCGGAACTCGATTAACGCAGGTTTCTTAGGAATTGTGACCGACGAAATGCGAAAGAAATGGGGAGAGATAAATGCTTAATGCTGCACTCACCGATGAAAGATATGCGTCCTCGGATCAAACGACTGGTTCTGCATCGCACCTCGAGTCGAACAAAAAATTCATGCCCGTGCCTTCGGCAAAGCCATATAATCCGCCCATAAAAACTCTTATTCCGCTCGGGTTGCGGTCAGGGGTGACGCTGGATTGGACCCAAGATGGGAAGCGGTTTCCTGAGCAAATGGTTCAGATAATTTTGAAGTTCCATGAATTTGAAAAGCTTGAAGATAATTGGGATGGTTACGGTGCTCGACCATTGAATGATCGTGTCGTGCTCCCTGCCTTTGAGCTTATTATTTCTCGCTATGCGCGACAATATCCAAGCTTGGTGCTGCTTCCAGATGGCGGAATCGGGCTTCGCTGGGTAAATGGAACGCGCGAAGTTGAAATTGACTTGGAAGCGAAGGGTGGCACAACCGGCTTTTATGCTGATGCGGCTACGGGCGAAGTGTTTGAGATTGACGAGGACTCAGAGCCCGATGGCGTCTCAACATTGCTCGACAGGTATTTCAGTCACTGATTATTGAGATTGGACAATTTACCGCCTTGGGTCGTTGATGACAACACGATCTGTGAAGACATGAGGTTGTTACGGCGTGTTCATCCGAGTAAAATGAATGGTTCAATTCCCGACTCTTCACTGTTCAAAAAACAGGGGTCTGAAGTAGGTGTATCTACGACTCTTTGGCAAACTCGTGAGGATGAAATCTGTATTCTACGCGACCGAGAAACAGAGGGTTTGATATCCATCAGGGTAGGATTTTTGAGATCGCTTGGTTTTGGCATTGTGCGTACTGCTCTGGTCGGAAATTTGAATCATTGCGATGTCTTTGGTCAGTTTTCTTCCAGTAATCGGAAGGCTATCCGCGACGAAGCGAAATGGGTGAAATATCCCGATTCGTATGCCGGAGTTCAAGTCATGTTGGAATCTCGGTAACAGGACGACTTAATAGTAGAGCAGCCGAACGTGGTTGCATTGGGGCCAGATGCCGCCGGCGGATACAAACCGCGTTGAATTGAGATCGCCGGTCTCAATCAAAACAGAACGATTCTTAACAACACAACACAAAATGGAGTGACGGGCATGCTAACGCGCGCGCGATTGACCTTGTCCGCAGAAATGCTGGACGAGGCCAAGGCTTTTCTACGTATTGAACAGGACGAGGATGATGCGCCGCTGGGCGCGCTCATGCTGGCGGCTATCGGGCACTGTGAAACCTTTACCGGGATTGTTCTCCTTGAACGGGAGATGGTTGAGACCTTCCCGATCAATGGGACGTGGCAACGCCTTGTCGCTTCGCCGGTTACGTCGATAGGCACGGTGACCGGCATTCCGGCTGAAGGCACCACCACAGTCATTCCGATCACCGCATATTCAACCGACATAGACAGGTATAGCGACGGCTGGTTGCGCGTGACCGAGCGGGGGACGGCGCGCCGTGTTGAGATACACTACCGCGCCGGGATGGCAGCGGATTGGGACGTGTTGCCCGAGGCCATCCGGATGGCGGTATTGCGGCTGAGCGCGCATTTTTATGCCTGCCGGGATGATCCGGACGATGGCGGGCTGCCGATGGCAGTCGCTGCTTTGCTGCGCCCCTGGGTGCGGGTGCGGCTGTCATGAGTGGCGGCGCGAGCGAGCTCGCTGGGGCGCTGCGCGAACGGATTTCCATCGAAAGGCGACTGGATGACCGCGACATGGCGACGGGTGCCATCGGGCGCTGGCGCTATGACGGGGCGTGCTGGGGCGCGGTTTCCCCACTTATCCCGGCTGACCTTGTGGCGGCAGATAGCATCAGCGCATTGCCGCGCTGGTCCGTCACGATGCGCAAGCGCGAGGGGATCGGGCCCTGGACGAGGCTGGTATGGCGCGGACGGTATTTGCTGGTGCGCTCTGTCATCAGCGATCCGCGCCGTCCCGAACGCATGATCTTGTCAACCGAGGAGGCCCGCTGATGTTTGAACGATTGAGTGAGCGAGGATCGCGAATTGGCGCGCGCGCCGCTGCCCTTGTGATTGACGGGCTGATTGAAGCGGCGGCGTCGGAATTACCGCAAGGGGTTGCGGCGTTGCGCAGGGACGGCGGCATCATCCTGTCGGCGCGCAATTTGCGGCGGCGGTGGCTGGAGGAGCCATTGTTGCGCGGATTTGCCACGGGCACCCGGCGATGACCGGCGTTGTCGAGGTGGTTCAGGCCGCGATAGTTTTAACACTCAAAGCTGATCCTGATGTGTGGGCTGCTATTTCGGGGATATTTGACGGCGCGCCGCCGCGTGCGCCCTTCCCCTACATCGTCATCGGCAATGGGCTGTCATCCGACTGGAGCACCAAGACCGAGGTCGGCCGCGAGCTGCGTATACCACTCACCATCTGGGATGACGGCGAAGAACCGGCGCGGTTGCAGAGACTGATCGCGGCTGTGGAAACGGCGATGGCCGGGTTGCCACGCGATCTTACCGGGTGGCGGATCGTGAGCAGTTTATTCCTGCGATCGATGGTCGTGCGTGATCCCGCCGGACCCTGGGCGGGCCTCATCGAGCATAGAATTCGGGTTTTTGCACTTTAGGAGACAAGACATGACAGCAGAAAAAGGAAGCGCCTTCCTGTTAAAGGTGGGCGACGGAGCGCCAACGCCGACCTATGCGACGGTCGCAGGGATGCGGACGACGCAATTGTCGATCAACGGCGACAGCGTGGTGATTACCAACAAAGGATCGGGCGGCTGGCGCGAATTATTGTCGGCTGCCGGGGTGCGTTCGGTTTCGGTATCGGGGGCGGGGGTCTTTACCGGATCGAACGCTGAGGTGCGGATCAAGAGCAACGCTTTGGCCGGCATGCTTGACGATTATGAATTGAGCTTTGAAAGCGGGGAGCGGTTGCGCGGAAAATTCCTGGTCGCACGGCTTGATTATGCGGGCGATTTCAACGGCGAGCGGTCCTATGCGCTCAGCCTTGAAAGTTCAGGCGAGGTGGTGTCGCTATGATCGCCAATCCGGCGCGCGGCGAGGCCGAAATCTGTGGCCACATATTGAGGCCAAGCTTTGCCGCGTTGGTGGGGGCCGAAGCGGAATTAGGGCCGTTGTTCGAACTGGTCGAACGGGCCGCCGCGGGCAAGCTGAGTCTGTCGGAAATGGTTGCCCTGTTCTGGCATTGCCTTGCCAACCGCGACGGTGTGCTCCGCAGCGATTTGGGTGACGCGGTAATGGCACAGGGCCTTGTCCACGCGACACCCGCGCTCAAAATACTGCTCGGGCAGATTTTGCAGGGGCGTTAATATGTTCACCCAAGCTGCCACCCGCCTCGCTGGGCTGACCGGTGCTGTGTTGGGTTGGAGGCCTCCCGAATTCTGGGCGACGACGCCAGCCGAATTGGCCGTGATCTTTGCGGCTTTGGCCCCTGAGGGGGCTGCCGCCGCCGACCACCAGACTATCGCCACTTTAATGGAGCAATTTCCCGATGGATGAGGAAATCGAACGGCTGGTCGTGTCGGTGCGTGCCGATACGCAGGGTTTTGCGCGCGATGTTGCCGACATGCGCGGGCAGTTGGAAGGGCCGCTGGGCGACGGCGTCGACAAGGCCGGACGGTTGATCGAAAGCACGCTTGTCCGCGCGCTGCGGACCGGCAAACTGGGGTTTGAGGATTTGAAGCGGGTTGCGCTTTCGGTGCTCGCCGAGATTGCCAGTGCGGCGATCCGGTCGGGTATCGGGGCGATATTGGGCGGGGGACAGAAGGGGCCGGGTGGCTTGCTGAACGCGGGCGTGTCGATCCTTGGTTCCGTCCTTGGTTTGCCGGGCCGGGCGACCGGCGGACCGGTGTCGCCGGGCCGGGCCTTTCTGGTTGGCGAGCGCGGCCCCGAAGTGTTCGTGCCGACATCGAGCGGTGCTATCCAGACTATGGGCGGACAAGGGCCGCGCGACGTCAGGATTTCGATTGCCGTCACCGGGCCTGCGGGTGCCGCGCCTGAAATGCTGGCCCGGTCAAGCCGACAGGTTGCGCGCGCGGTGCGCAACGCGTTGTTGCGGGAGGATTGAGCAATGGCTTATTGGCTTGCCAAGCCCGGCGACGGGATCCAGAAATCATGGGTCAAGCGGTTTGACCCGCGTTTCTGGACGGTCAATTTCCCGCGCCCGATGATGGCGGCGGTGACGACGACGAGGCCTAATGCGCTGCGCGTTGATACGTTTTTCTATAAGACGAACGATCTCGCGGGCCTTATCTGGGAAGCCGAAGACAGGTTCGACCATCCACTTCTTGCCTATGAAACAGCGCGCGATTTCAGCGGGCTGACGCTGAAATTCCACTGGCTATCGTCTGGCTTGACCCCGCTCGACGGGATTAACGGGCCGACCCTGACGATTGAAGGTCGGGACCAGAGCGGTGCGACCAAAAGCTGGTATGTCAGGATTTGGAACTATGCCGACGGCACGCCGACCAATGCCGATGTTATACTGGATTTTGACGCCATGGAGGGTGGCTTTCTGCTGCCGGGCGAAGCCGACCCGGTTTGGGCAGGCGACATTGACAGGATGTTCATCTCGCTTGTCCCGCCGGGATATACGGGGACCACAGGCAATCTTGCACAGCCCGTCGAAGCATGGGTAACGCTGGACAATATATCGTGTGACGGGCCTGGATCAGTGCTTGAAATTGGCGACACTTTGGTGCCGCAACACGGCCTGGGAATCGCGTCGGGTTATGACGATAGTTACAATCTGACGCCCGCCCGGTTGCTTCGCAATATGCTGCACCTCGGGTATCGCGGCAGCATCAACCATTATGTCGGAATGAGCCATTATTTCAGACTCGAACCGCTCGGGGATGGCCAGTATGTGAGCCTAGCGGGCGGCGCTCTCAATACGCCGTGTGCGGTTTGGCATAGCGATTTTGCATTCCGCGCTAAGGCGCTCGATTTCAGCCTGATCCTGTCACTTTCTTACGAGCTGTTCGATGCGCACTGTTGGTCCGATTGGAAGCAGCGGGCCTTTAATGGCGATCCGGCGCAAACCGGCTGGGTGCCACCTTCAACACTGTTGTCCCCTGCACATGTAGGTGCGATGGGATATTTGCAGGCCGTCGCGCGGGCCTTTGTGGCGATTGCGACCGGCGCTGGCCAAGCCCCCCGGTTCCAAATTGGCGAGCCGTGGTGGTGGGTGATGCCTGACGGGCGTATCTGCCTTTACGATGACGCGGCCCGACTGGCATTTGGTGGCGCGCCGGTTGAAATTGCCAACGTTGGATCCTTATCGCTGACCGGAGAGCAGAAAAATTTACTCGACGCAGCAGGCGGGATGCTCGCGGCATCGACGCAGGCACTGGTTGAAGCGGTCAAGATCGACCATCCCGCCTGCGAAACACTGCTCCTCGTCTATTTGCCAACGATATTTGACGAACAGGCCCCGGAGGCCAAGCGGGCCAACGCACCGGTCGGCTGGGCATCGCCCGCGTTCGATATCCTGCAATTGGAAGAGTATGACTGGGTGACTAGCGGCAATGCAGGGGCCTCAGCGCGCGCGCTTGCAGTCGCGCAAACGCGGTTCAACTACCCCGCCAATCAGCGTCATTATCTGTCGGGATTTGTGCTGGCCCCTGTTGACCGGGGACAATGGTCGTTGATCGACCGGGCGGCCCGCACGGCCAAGGACAGCGGCGTCGCAGAGAGTTTCATCTGGGCTTTGCCACAGGTGATGCGAGACGGCTTTACCAGTTTTGATTTGGGAGATGACGACGTGCAATCATTTGACGATCTAGATTTTCCGCTCGATCTAGGAATGCGGGCGAGCGTTACACCGGGATTTTCGACGGCGATCGTAACATCGGCTTCTGGCCATGAGCAGCGCAATGTGGATTGGGCGAGTGGGCGTCTGCGCTATGATGTCGGCCCCGGCGCGCGATCCGACGACGATCTGCAAGTGATGATCGCTTTCTTTCGGGCGCGACGTGGGGCTGCACGCGGTTTCCGGCTGCGCGATCCGGTGGACCATAGTTCAAACGGCATGACGGGCA
Organism: Sphingomonadales bacterium; assembly: GCA_031409315.1. Taxonomy (GTDB): domain Bacteria; phylum Pseudomonadota; class Alphaproteobacteria; order Sphingomonadales; family Sphingomonadaceae; genus Aquisediminimonas. The sequence continues at coordinate 8,891 of JANNWX010000174.1, forward strand.
TGCCCCAAGCGAATAACCAGATACTTGGAACGGGCGACGGTGTTCGCACCCAATTTCCGCTGATCAAGCGTTACGGAGCGGGAGAGGAGGCAGAAGTCCGAAAGATCACACGCCCGCTCTCTGGATCAATCGAGGTCGCTGTTGACGGCATCATTCTGGCCAGTGGCTGGTCATTGCAGACAGGCGGGGTGATATCCTTCACACTTGCGCCTGCCATTGGTGCACCTGTGACCGCCGGGTTCCTGTTCGATGTGCCAGTCCGTTTCGCCGAAGACAGTCTTTCGATTGATAGCATAACGTTTCAGGCGGGCGACGTCCCTTCGGTGCCGCTTGTCGAAATCCGGGAGAAATAGGCGATGATAGACTGGCTGACTGATGATCTGACCAGCATGGCCTTTATCTGGCGGCTGGAACGCAGTGACGGCGTTGCAATCGGCCTGACGAGCCATGACCACGACCTTGTCATCGACAATTTCACATATCGGTCAGCGCCGGGGATGGTGCCGTCAACGGTTGAGCGGACAAGCGGCCTTGATCCAGATACGGTTGACGTGGCCGGGGCCTTAACCAGCACTGCGATCCGCGAGGCCGATCTTTTGTCTGGACGGTGGGACGGCGCGTATTTGCGCCTTTCCGCAGTTGACTGGTCCGATCCTCTTTCTGAAGTTGTTCATCTGGTGCGCGGTGAACTTGGTCAGGTTGAAACATCGGGCGGACAATTTTCTGTCACTCTGCGGGGTCCGACTTCTGTGTTCGAAGCGCCGGTCGTCGAAACCACCAGTCCGGATTGTCGCGCGACACTTGGCGACAAGAGATGCGGAGTTGAT
>JANNWX010000175.1:0-2578 GCA_031409315.1 Sphingomonadales bacterium
GGGCCCATACATTCGCCATTTTGCCGTTTCTGCTGCTTCTGTCGCCGCCTCAAATGCAAGCAGGATCGCCGCGTGCCTAGCCGTATAGTCAATCGCAGGTGCGAAAATTGAAAGCCCTGGCCAATCGCCCGCGTCGGGGCGCTGCCGCAAAAGAAATTGCCTCAACGCATCGGTGGCTAGCGCAAGTTCAGATGCGTTGGCACCTACGACATTCTGCCCAAGCAATGACGCAGACGCTTGTCCCAAAGCACAGGCATTAACATGCTGACCAAATTGGGCGATCCGGCCATCGTCGCCCAGAACAACATCAACGGTAATTCGGCTGCCACAAACCGGGGCGCGGCGTTCAACACTTGCATCGGGCTTGGGTAAGCGGTCGAGATAAGGGATGTTGGTCGCTAGCCGCAAAATATCCCTGCTGTAGAGCGTGTCGCTCATGCTTTCGGCACCGCCTTTTCGTCGCCACCCCGGTCGGTCTGATCACCGACAAAATCGATGATGGCGCGCGAACTGGCGTTGAGCAACGGGTATGATTTTGACGCCTCCATCCATGTGGGACGTTCACTCTTCCCGCCGTAAATCGTGTTATAAATCAACGAGACGAACAAAAAGATCAGGCTCGCCCCGACCAGTCCTTTTATCACGCCGAAACCGAGCCCAAGCAGCCGGTCAAATGGCCCGATCAGGGATTTTTTCGACGTCTTCCCCGCCGATCGCGCAACCAAGCGCCCAAAAATCATCGTCAACCCGAAAACCGAAACGAAGGCCAGAACAGACGCGCCTGACGCCGTGCCAACACTATCCTCAAGCGCCAATGCCACAGGCTCGTGCAGAAACTTCACGGCCAGAATCGCCACCACCCAAGCAGTGAGCGACAGAATTTCTGTCACAAACCCCCGGCTGAACCCCAGAAACCCTGCCCCGCCGACCAGCAGGAGCACCACTATATCAAGCGCAGTCATACCCCCTGCTATCCGCGCCCCAGCATATGGTCAACGAATTGTCCCAAGGTGCGGAATTGCTGCGCAGACATCGTCGATTTTTCAGTGATTGTGTTGGCTGGCAGCAGAGCTTTTTCAAAGCCCAGTTTGGCCGATTCTTTAAGCCGAAGCTGCGCATGGGCCACCGGCCGGATTTCGCCCGACAAGGCAATTTCACCGAACGTAATTGTATCCGCAGGTATCGATTTTTCCGACCAAGATGAGATGATCGCCGCCGCGACCGCCAGATCGGCGGCAGGATCAGACAGGCGGTAACCGCCCGCAATGTTCAAATACACTTCGGCAGAGGATAAAGACAATCCGCACCGCGCCTCCAGCACAGCAAGGATCATCGCCAGTCGGCCTGTATCCCATCCAACGACGGCGCGACGCGGCGTCGCACCGCTGGCAAGCCGCACCGTCAACGCCTGCACCTCGACCAGCACCGGTCTTGTGCCTTCCAATGCTGGAAAGACAGCAGTTCCAGTCACCGCCTCGCCCCGATTTGTAAGGAACAGCGATGACGGATTGCCGACCTCACTCAATCCCTCTGGCTCCATTGCGAAAACCCCGATTTCGTCGGTGCCGCCAAACCGGTTCTTCATCGCGCGCAGGATACGATATTGGTGACTGCGTTCGCCCTCAAAACTCAACACCGTGTCGACCATATGTTCAAGGACCCGAGGGCCGGCGATTGATCCGTCCTTGGTGACATGGCCAACAAGCACCAGAGCCGACCCTCGTTCCTTGGCAAAACGAATCAATTCATGTGCCGACGCACGCACCTGGCTGACTGTGCCGGGCGCGCCCTCGATCAAATCGCTATGCATAGTCTGGATCGAATCGATCACCACCAGCGCGGGTGGAGCCCCCTGCCCCAGTGTAGTCAAAATATCGCGCACAGACGTCGCCGCCGCCAATTGCACCGGCGCTTGCCCCAATCCAAGCCTGATCGCGCGCAGGCGAACCTGATCCGCCGCTTCCTCGCCCGAAATATAAGCAACCGAGCGCCCGGCAAGCGCAAGTTTTGCCGCCGCCTGAAGCAGCAAGGTTGATTTACCGATACCGGGATCACCGCCGATCAAGGTTGCCGAACCTGAGACAAAACCGCCACCAATCGCCCTGTCCAACTCTGCAATACCGCTCGGCATCCGATCAGGCAGCGTCACATCGGCATTCAGGCCAACCAGTTCAACCGGGCGGCCGCCGCCTTGCAAATTGTGCCGCGCTGAAAACACCGTTTCGGGAGCATCCTCGCTCAGGCTGTTCCATTGCTTGCAATCGTCGCACTGCCCCTGCCAACGGAATGAAATCGACCCGCATGCCTGACAGACATATCTCTTTTTCGCTTTTGCCATCGGCGCATCTTATCAGAACGTAAGAAGAACACCAGAGCGAAAAACCACTCTCGTCGCCTAGGCTTCAAAATTGTCCGCGATAAACCGGTCAAGCAGGCGCACGCCGAATCCGGTCGCGCCTTTATCCCACACCGCGCCGGGCTTTGCCGACCAGACCATTCCGGCAATGTCGAGATGTGCCCATTTCACGCCCTCATCGACAAAGCGCTGGAGGAACTGCGCGGCAGTGATCGACCCCGC